>DATHUZ010000268.1:0-4854 GCA_035461725.1 Anaerolineae bacterium | reverse complement strand
ACAGAGCAAATGCGCTGACGTGGACCGACAACTCAAAGAACGAGACGGCCTTTGTCATCGAGCGCTCTGTCGCCGGGAGTGGCCAGTGGAGCGTCCTGGCGACGATCCAATCCGACCGGCTGACCGACGGGCCGGGACTCGGCACCAGGAACTACAACGACGTGATCGGGAACTCGAAGGACACGTACGAGTACCAGGTGTACACGATCAACGTCGTGGGGGACACGTGGGACTATTCGAACCCGGCGTTCAACGAGATCCTGCCGGGCGGCGGATGGCCGACGTTGACGCTCGACTCGAGGGGCGGTGGGGGTACACCGGTCCCCCCCACGGTGGCTCCTAGCAACCTGGCAGGGTCTGCTGTCGTCAAGAACAAGAATTCGGCGACGGTCACTCTGACCTGGACGGATAACTCTGTAAACGAGACGGGCTTCCTGATCCAGCGGGCTTACGACGCCGGCTTTACGAGCGGCGTGGTGAATGCCACCATCGGGGCCGACGTCACCACCTTCAGCCAGAATGTGGCGCGCGCCACGACCTTCCACTACAGGGTTCTGGCCTTCACCGACACCACTCAGTCCGACTGGTCGAACATCGCCAGCGTGACCACGCCGTAATCGCCGGCCTGGGGCACTCTTATCTGGGGAGGGACTCCGTCCCTCCCCAGATTCTTGCCCGCTGGCGGCTTTTGCGCTGGTACCCGGTCGCCCATCCCGATGCCCGACCCCCCTCAGAACCAGGCGGAAAAATCATAAAAACAACTCGGAATTGGTTGAATTCCCGCTGCCCAATGGTCGTTTCCCCAAAAAGGAGCGCCCCGCTGTGAGCACCGGCCAGGATCCTGTCAAAGTGAAGGCGCGCCGCATCTCGCTCCAGGACGATCGGACAGCACCGCAGAGAACCGGCTCTGCCGGCTTGGAAAAGCGCTCCTTTTGTGGTATAGTGGTGCGTACGACCGGCACCGCTGCCGCGACATTTCATTCTTGCGCGGTGCCGGCTTTCCTTCCCGGCCGCCTGGGCGGCGGCCGGCCCGCCGGCGCCGCGCCGATCAGGAGATCGACACGACCATGGAAGTTTTCACACGTACCCTCGACAACGGCCTGACCGTGCTGCTGCGCGAGAGCCACCACGCCCCGGTGACCACCTTCTGGGTGTGGTACCGCGTGGGCAGCCGCAACGAGGTGCCGGGCGTGACCGGCATCGCCCACTGGGCCGAGCACATGCTCTTCAAGGGCTCGGAAGCGTTTCCGAAAGGCGAGATCGACAAGCAGATCGCCCGCAACGGCGGCATGATGAACGGGCTGACGTGGCTCGATTTTACGACCTTTTTCGAGACGCTGCCGGCCGAGCGCGCCGACCTGGCGCTGCGCATCGAGTCGGACAGGATGGAGCGGGCGCTGTTCGAGCCGGACGAAGTGGGCCTGGAGCGGACGGTGATCATCTCGGAGCGGCAGGGGGCGGAGAACCGGCCGACGTTTCTGCTCGCCGAGGAAGTGACCGCCGCCGCCTTTCGCGTTCACCCCTATCACCACGAGACGATCGGCGACATGAGCGACCTGCTGACGATCGACCACGCCGACCTGTGGCGCCACTACCAGACCTACTATGGCCCCAACAATGCCATCGCCGTCGCTGCCGGCGATTTCGAGTCGGGCGCGATGCTGGCGCGGATCGAGGAGCTGTTCGGGTCACTGCCGGCCAGGGACGAGCCGCCACCTGTCACCCGCGTCGAGCCGTCCCAGCGCGGCGAGAGGCGGGTGAGCCTCGAAGGGCCCGGCACGACGGCCTACCTGCACGTGGCCTACCACGCACCGGCGGCGCGCGACGCCGACTTTTTTCCCATGACGGTGCTGACCAGCGTGCTGAGCGGGGCGTCCAGCATGAACCTCTTTTCGTCGGGCGCGCCGAACCGCAGCTCCCGCCTCTACCGCGCCCTGGTGGAAACCGGCCTGGCCGCCGGCCTGTCGGGCTCGCTGCCCGCCACGCTCGACCCCTACCTCTACAGCGTGGTCGCCACGGTGCGCTCGGGGCGCACGCTCGACGAGCTGGAGCAGGCGCTCGACGTGCAGATCGAGCGCGTGCTGCGCGAGCCGCTGTCGACGGCCGAGGTGGAAACAGCAGTGCGCCAGGCGCAGGCCCAGTTCGCCTACTCGAGCGACAGTGTGACCAACCAGGGGTTCTGGCTGGGCTATGCCTCTATCGTCGCCGACCTCGACTGGTTTGACACCTTCCTGGCACGCCTCGCCGCCGTGACGCCCGACGACGTCTACCGCGTCGCCAACCTCTACCTGCTGCCGCGCAACCGCACCGTGGGCTGCTACCTGCCCCAGGACGTCGAAGGAGGTACGCTGTGAGCGATTCATTCCCTTCTCCCGAAACCATCCACCGGGTCGAGCTGCCCAACGGCATCGTCGTCCTGGCCTACGAGAACCCCACCAGCCCCGCCGTCGTCGTCGCCGGGTCGGTCTGGGCGGGGGCCATCGGCGAGCCGCCGGCTCAGGCCGGGCTGGCGCGCTTTACAGCGTCGATGTTGATGCGCGGCACCGAGAGGCGCGCGTTCGCCCAGATCAACGAGGAGCTCGAGTCGGTGGGCGCCAGCCTGGGTCTGCACGCGGGCGTGCATACCGCCGGCTTTGGTGGCAAGTCGCTCACGGCCGACCTCGACCTGCTGCTCGACGTACTGGCCGACGTGCTGCGCCACCCGGCCTTTCCGCCGGCGGAGGTGGATACGCTCCAGGGCCAGATCCTGACCGACCTGGAGCGGCGGCAGCACGACACGCGGCGTATGGCGCGCCTGGCCTTCGACGAGCTGCTCTATCCCGATCACGCTTATGGACGCAGCGTGAGCGGCTACCTGGAGACGGTGCGCGGCCTGGGGCGCGACGATCTGGCCGGCTTTTATCGCGATCACTATACGCCACGCGGCATGATCGTCGCCCTCGTCGGCGCGGTTACCACGGTCGACGCGGTGGCACGGGTGGGCGCGGCGCTGGGCGATTGGCAGGCGCCGCAGGCCACGGCCGAAATGGCGGTCCCGCCGCAGGTCGAGCTCGGCGAGCGGCGGGCGCGGCACGTGCCGGTGCCGGGCAAGACGCAGGCCGACGTGATCGTCGGCTGGCCCGGCATGACGCGCAACGATCCCGACCATATGGCCGGCACCCTGGCCAACACGGTGTTGGGCGTGTTTGGCATGATGGGCCGCCTCGGCGACACGGTGCGCGACCAGCAGGGGCTGGCCTACTATGTCTACAGCCGGCTTGAAGCGGGGCTGGGCGCCGGCCCCTGGCTGGCCAATGCCGGGGTGGACCCGGCCAACGTGGAGCGTGCCGTCGAGGGCATCGTGGCGCAGGTGCGCCGGCTGCGCGACGAGCCGGTGCCCGCCGACGAGCTGGCCGATAGCCAGGCCTACCTGGCGGGGTCGATGCCGCTGCGGCTCGAGACGAACGAGGGGGTGGCCGGTGCCATCCTGGAGATGGAGCGCTACGGGCTGGGCCTCGACTACTTGCAGCGCTACGCGGACCTCGTGCGCGCCGTCACACCCGAGCAGGTGCGCGATGTGGCCCGCGGTTACCTGGATCCCGACACGTACGTGCTGGCCACGGCTGGGCCGGGAGGGTAGCTCCGATGGCACTGACGACGGGGGTAGACCTGGTCGAGCTGGAGCGTGTCGAGCGCGCCGTGGCCCGTTTCGGCGAGCGTTTCGTCGCGCGCGTCTACACCGAGCAGGAAGCCGCGCGTTACGCCGAGCGGCCCGACGAGCTGGCGACGCGCTTTGCGGCCAAAGAGGCAGTGTCCAAGGCGCTCGGGGTGGGCATGCGCCACATGAGCGCGCACGGCATCCACTGGCACGACGTCGAGGTGCTGCCCGACGAGCGCGGCAAGCCGGTTCTTCACCTGCACGGCCGCGCCCGCGCCCTGGCCGAAGAGCAGGGCCTGCGCGAGTGGTCCATCAGCCTGACCCACGAGCGGATGTTGGCGATGGCGTTCGTGGTGGCGATGGGGTAGGAGAAGTTACACTAGTAAAACAGCTCCACCGGCCACCGCCGCGCCCGCGCGAGCCGCCGCAGCCGTGTGTCGGGGTTGACGGCGATCGGGTGGCCTACGCGCTCGAGGAGTGGCAAATCACTGATGCTGTCCGTGTAAAAGTAGCTGGCGGCGAGGTCGACGTCCCACTCGGCGGCAAAGCGCTCGGCCCACACCACCTTGCCCTGGCCGTAACAGACGGGCGGCACCGCCCGCCCGGTAAAGCGGCCTTCTATGCTCTCGAGCCGGGTGCAGACGTACTGCCCGTCGATACCCAGGTAGGCGGCCATCGGCCGCACGACGTATTGCGTCGAGGCCGATACGATCGCCACCACGTCTCCCCGGTCCCGGTGCTCGGCCACGCGCGCCACGCCCGCCGGGGCGATGTGGGGCACCACGTCCTCTTCGAACCACTCGTCACACAGGGCGCGCATGTCGGCCTCGTCGGCATCGCGCGCCGACTCGAGCAGGCGCGGGATGATCTCTTCCATGTTCAGGATGCCCAGCCGGCTGAGCACCGTCCACCACCCGACGCGCGCCAGCTCGCGCAGCCTCATCTCGCCCCGGCGGTACATAAAGCGGGCGTACAGGTTGCCCGAGCTCGTGTCGAGCAGTGTCTTGTCCAGGTCGAAAAACGCCGCGATCCGGCTCATCCCCATTCCCCCCGTCGATTCTGGACCCCCATTATACGGTGGAACGCCCATCCCCGCAAGCACCCCTCATGACCTGTACCACAATCCTCTGGATTGTGCGGAGGCCCGACCTTGCTCGGGGTGGTGTGCGCCGCGCAAAAGCCATGCACGGCCCGGAGGAGGCCCGAGCTTGCTCGGG
>DATHUZ010000267.1:0-3159 GCA_035461725.1 Anaerolineae bacterium | reverse complement strand
GGTCGCATCAGGCGGGGCGAAGGAGACATTCCAGCGGCTGGTGGGGGCCGAACACCTGCCGCCCGATTTCGTCGGGCAGGTGGGGAGTATCCCGCTGATGGACTCGGTTTTCATGGTGCACCTGGGCGTCGATTTCGACCCACGGCCGCACGTGCACGGCGTGTGCACCTACTATTATGGCACCTACGATCTGGAGCGCGCCATCGCCGAGGGCCGGAGCGGCATCTATCACGAGGGGCGCGACGGGTTCGTGGTACACGTGCCGAGCCTGCACTCGCCCGAGATGGCGCCCCCGGGCCACCACGCGATGACGGTGTACACCATCGCGCCCGATACGCTGGCCGAAGGCACCTGGGCCGAACGCAAAGAAGAGTACGCCGACAAGCTAATCGGCTATGCCGAGGCGCATATCCCGGGGCTGAGCCGCCACGTGCGCGTGGCAGAAGTGGTGGCGCCCGACGACTGGCGCGCGCGCACCCACCTTGACCACCACGCGTTTGGCGGCATCGCGCCTGTGATGGGATCGTGGCGGGTGCCGCACCGCACGCCGGTGGACAGGCTGTGGTTCATCGGGCAGCAGTCGGAGAGCGGCGGTGGGGTGAACGCTGTTATGTCAACGGCATACAAGGCCGCGAAGCGGATCGCAGTAGATGGCGAATAACGATCTACTGCGTCTACACCCGGCCGACAACGTGGCCATCGCGCGGCGCGCACTCGGCGCCGGCACGTTGCTAGAGCTCGAGTCGGGCGAGGCCGTCGCGGTGATAAATGACGTCCCGGCCGGGCACAAAGTCGCCATCGCCGCAGTGGGCGCGGGTGAGCCGGTGTGGCGCTACGGGCAGGTGATCGGGCTGGCAACGCGGGACATCGCACCCGGCGAGCACGTGCACGTGCACAACCTAGGCACCGACGAGTTCGAGCGCGCGGCTGCCACCGCCGCCGCTCCGGCGTTCCCACTGGCAGGGGACGAGGCGCGCACCTTTGCCGGCTACCGGCGCGCCGACGGCCGCACCGGCACGCGCAACTATGTGTCCGTCGTGTCGACGGTCAACTGCTCGGCCCACGTCGCGCGCCAGATCGCGGCCCACTTTACGCCAGAGCGGCTGGCGCCGTTTCCGAACGTCGACGGGGTGGCGGCGTTCACGCACGGCTTTGGCTGCACCTTTCCGGCGGGCAGCCGCGACGAGCAGATGCTGGCGCGCGCGCTGGCGGGCATGGCGTGCCACCCCAACAGCGGCGGCTACCTGCTGGTGGGCCACGGGTGTGAAAAGATGGCGGTGGACGAGCTGGCCGGCTACCTGACCGGGTGCGACCGGCCAGGGTCGAGCCTCGTCGTCCAGGACGCGGGGGGCACCGGGCCGGCCGTCGAGGCGGGGATCGCCCAGGTCGAGGGCCTGCTCGTAGAGGCCAACAGGGCACGCCGCACGCCACAGCCGCTGTCAGAGCTGGTGGTGGCGCTCCAGTGCGGTGGAAGCGATGCCTGGTCAGGGGTGACGGCGAACCCGGCTCTGGGTCTGGTCGTGGACGAGGTGGTGCGCAGCGGCGGCAGCGGGCTGCTGGCCGAGACGCCCGAGATCGTGGGTGCCGAGCACCTGCTGCTGGCACGCGCCGCCGGCCCGGCCGTGGCGCGCGCGCTGGAAGACAAGGTGGCCTGGTGGCGCCACTGGGCGCGGCGGACGGGCTTTGAGATCGACCAGAACCGCAGCCCCGGCAACGAGGCGGGCGGGCTGACGACGATCTATGAAAAGTCGCTGGGGGCGGTGTCGAAAGGGGGCAGCACGCCGTTGGTGGCGGTGTACGATTTCGCGCAGCGGGTAGAGGCGAAAGGGCTGTCGTTCATGGACACGCCCGGCTACGACCCGGTGAGCGTGACGGGGCAGGTGGCAGGTGGGTGCAACCTGGTGATCTTTACCACGGGGCGCGGCTCGGTGTGGGGCAGCAAGCCGGCGCCAGTGATCAAGGTGTGCACGAATTCCGAGACCTACCGGCACGTGCGGGGCGACATGGACATGGACGCGGGGCGGGTGCTGGCCGGCGCGACGCTGGAAGAGGTTGCCGGCGAGCTGCTCGACCTCGTGGTGGCCGTCGCGTCGGGCGAGCCCACCAAAAGTGAGACGCACGGCGTGGGCGAGACCGAGTTCGTGGTGTGGAACCTTGGCGCGACGCTGTAGCGATTCCCGGAAACAGTAGTCGCATCTCCAACTCTTACGTGGCGAACAGGCGCGCCAGGTCCCCCTCGGCTTCCATCCCCGCGTGGCGGCCGGTGCCGGCGAACACCACGCGTCCGCTGCTCAGCTCGGTGCAGCGCACGTCGACGCGGGCGTTCATCGTCTCCCCGATGCGCCGGTCCATGCCGCCGGTGGTCGGTGCCTGCAGCGGCGCCCCTTGGGGGCGGGTGGCGACCATGTGGAGGCGGTAGGTGTCATCGGCAACCGCCCACTCGACCTCACGCTCTCGAATGTCGAGCTGCTCGGTCTGGGCACCGGTGTACGTGGCAAAGCGATAGAGCCGCTCGCGGTGCCACAGGCCGACGATGAAACCGGGAAAGGAGCGGTTCAGCCAGGGAATGACGGCGATCGAGGCCGTCAGGCTGGTGCCCACCCCGCCAAAGTGGTTGGTCTGGAACCAGATCCAGGCATCGGGGAAGGAGCGGCCCCAATCCTTTTCGATGTAGCCGCGCCCCCCGGTAAAGTCGATCTGCTTGCCATCGATCTCCAGTGTGCCTTCGAGGCCGTGGTCCAGGCTGACGACGCCGTGATAGGTCTGCATAAAGGGCGCCCACGCATACCAGCCCATGATGCCGGGGGACGTGATTGTGACTGGCCACGGCTTGATCTCGCGAAAGCGGACCTCGCCACGCACGGACAGCTCGGGGCCGTCGACGTCGAGGCGGATGCCCGCGGCGGTAAAGACGCTGTGCCCATGACCCGTCGTCTCCACAGCACCCGACGTGCCACCCGGGCGCGTTGCGATGCGGACGTGAAACGCATCCTCGGCCGCCCAGAAGGCCTCAGGCGGGTAGCGGTGGTAGGCGCTGCGGCCCGTGGCGCCGTCGAGCACCTGGACGAAGGAATGGGGCTCTTGGGCACCACGCGACAGCGACATGCCGGGGATGATGGCGTAGCGGTGGCGCTCGGTGGCGTCGACCAGCTTAAAGTA
>DATHUZ010000266.1:0-4976 GCA_035461725.1 Anaerolineae bacterium | reverse complement strand
CGAACCGGTCGCTGCTGGGCGGCGGGGGCGTGGACGGGGCGATCCACCGCGCCGGCGGGCCCGAGATCCTGGCCGAGTGCCGCAAGCTGGGCGGCTGCGACACGGGCGATGCCAAGATCACGACGGGCGGCCGCCTGAAGGCGCGGTACGTCATTCACGCTGTCGGGCCGGTCTATTCGCGCGCCGCGGCAGAGCGGTCGGGCGAGCTTCTGGCGAGCGCCTACCGGCGCAGCCTGGAGGTGGCCGACGAGCACGGTCTGACGAGCGTCGCCTTTCCAGCGATCAGCACGGGTGCCTACGGCTATCCGATGGACGAGGCAGCCGCGATCGCCTTGCGCACGACCATCCACTATCTTTGCACGCACGAGTCGACGAGTATCGGCCTGGTACGTTTTTGCCTCTACGGTCCGCACGCGTTCGCCGCATTCCGGCAGGCGCTGCCGGCGAGTATGGAATGAGGAGGAGAAAAGTGAGGTATCTACACCTTCGTCCGGTCACCCTCTTGGCCTGTTGGCTGCTGATCGCAGCCGTGAGCCTGGTGCTTGCGACTGCGTGTGGCCCGGCTGAGCCACCCGCCGCCGACACACCCGCGCCCGTGCCCGAGAGCGCGTCGCCCGCACCACCTACCGCCACACCCTCTCCGGTTGACACTGTGGCTGTGTCGCCGCAGCCTCCCACGGCCGCGCCTCCCAGCACGGCCACAGCATCCCCTCAGGCGCCCACGCCAGATCTACCTTCGCTGGAAGCGACGGTGGGCGCGATGTTGCTGCCGACGGCGACCCCCGAGAGCGAGGGCGCGCCGTCGTGGGGCGCGATGGAGGTCGAGATCGTGCCCCTCGAAACGACGGGCCAGCCGCTGTGGGCAGCGTACAGCGCCGGCATGAGAATGTACGAGCCCGACCAGCCCCACTTGGTCGCGATCTATGGCCACGACGGCGGAGAGTGGCGCGAGCTGAGCCGCGTGGTGTTTACGGCATGTGCCGAGTACGTGGGCGAGGGCGCGCTCACCCAGGTCCAGGTCGACCCGGAGCGCGTGTGGCTCGAGCTGCAGAGCGGCGCGGGGGCGCACAGCGGCTGTTACGACGTGCTGAGCTTTGACGGTGACGATCTGCGGATCGAGGTCACCCATTTCAACTCGAGCCCGGGCGCGGGCAAGACCGCCGACCTGGACGGCGACGGCTACCAGGAGGTGGTGCTCAACACGACCGAAAATTACGTCTTCTGTTACGCATGCGGCGTGCGCCTGCAGCACGGGGTGGTGCTGCGCTGGAATGGCGAGGCGCTGGAGCAGGTCGAGCTGGCGCCCCTGCCGCCCATGGCGCCGGCCGAGCTGGCGGACCTGAACAACCGCGCCGTCGAGCTGGCCGGTGGCGAGCTGTGGAAGGATGCACAGGCCACGATCGCCGAGGCGGCACTGCTCGCTCCGGCGGACCTCGAGGTGGCAGAGATCCTCAGGTGGAACGAGATCGTCATCGACCTGATCGCATCCGCGCGCGCCGAGCAGGTGGAACAGGGCACCTACCCCCTGCTGGAGAACGCCTTCTATGGTGACTATGAAGCCGCCGTCGACGTGATGCGCCAGTACGACGTCGAGCAGATCTGGCGCCTCGATTCGCCGCTCATCGCCGGCACCGTGGCCGAGGGTTGGGAGATGGTGCTGAGCGACTGGATCAGCGTGACGACGAGCGCGGCGCTGGAGGTGAGGCCCGACCTGGCGCCGGCCCACTTTTTGCGCGGCTGGGGTGCCTTTTTGAGCCAGCCGGAGAATCCGCAGGTGGCGGTGCCCCTCGTGGCGCGGGCGGCCGAGCTGGCGCCTGTTGACCTGTGCACTGCCAGTCTCGACCATCTTCAGGCCCCGTCAGGTCCCTACACCCCGATCGCTTCTGATGCCTGCTACGCGCTAGGCGAGGCGATGATGAGCGCGCTCCAGGTGACGGTCACGCTCAGCACGGCGCCGTTCGAGGACTATATCGAGTCGTTGTCGGGCACCGGCTGCCAGGCCGTGGCGACGGGGACCGGGGAGCAGTTCCCGGACGGCATGTGGCCGGTGGCGGAACAGCTTGGTGCCATCCTGGAGCAGCGTGGCTACACCCCCGACATGATGTACGCCGCCGATGCGCCGGTGGGTACCTCACGGGGCTACCGCCGCGACGGGCAGCTCTGTATCCTCAGCGTGATGTGGGAGCTGGCCGAGGGGGTCGAATGCCCGGCCGACCGGCCGATCGTCGAGTGCGAGTTCGAGCCGTGGCAGCAGATTTACACGATCGCGCTCAACTGTGCCGAAAAGGACGCACCATAGCGCCAAGCCATCGCTGTTTCGTTCTGGACAACGAGGTGGGTGTATGGTATAATACGCCTGCCAACAACTGATGAGAAAACCTGTCCTCCGACTCGCCCTATCCCACGGGGAGGGACGAGCGATACGGTGAGGGGAGCAATCCCCTCGCCCGCCAGTGTGCAAAGGAGGCGTGGACGCATCCAGCAGTGGGTGCGAGCCGCTGCCTCTTTTTTGTTGTCAGCGGACCGTCGTGTGAGCGGCGGCGGCTCACGATAATCTGAGATACGGAGAGGAGGTGAGGGCGCAGCCGAGTCACTTGCGCCACGAACCATGTCTACCATTCACGTCGAGGTCTGGCTGTACGGCCCGATCGCCAAATATGCAGGGGAGCAGAGCCAGGGCAGCCACGCCCAACTCCACCTCGAGCTGCCGGAAGGGACAACCGTCGGCGCGTTGGTCGAGCAGTTGGGAATCCCACCGGAAGAGAAGGGGATCACCTTTGTCAACGGCAAGTTGGCAGCACTGCCCGGACTCGACGCGGACAAGGGAGTGGCGCTGCACGATGGCGACCGCGTCGGCATCTCTCACAATCGCAGCATGTGGCCTTTTCAATATCGCTTTGGCGCAAACCTGACCGACGAAGTGCAAGAGAGCTTTCGCCAGCGGGGCGACCGCGGTGTCCATCACGCCTACACAGCCGACAAAGCGCAGGGCGCGAGTGACAGGGAAGAAGGAACAAGTGGCAAGGAGGCAGAGGCAGGTGACACGTGATCCGAGGCTGCAGAGGTACACCGGCCGCATCACGCATCACGTCTCATGCGTCACATTTCACGTATCACGCATCACTGTGCATCAACGGTTGAGAGCCGAGATCAAATAACGAAGGGCCGAAGGAGGTTAACAGATGGACAAGTTGTTGCGTATCAACATGACGAACCGCACCTACAGCCTGGTGGATCTGCCGGAGCAGTACCGGCAGCTGGGAGGGCGCGGGCTGACGTCGACCATCGTGGCGGACGAAGTGGACCCGGGGGTCCACCCATTGGGGCCGAACAACAAGCTCGTGTTCGCACCCGGCATCGTCACCGGCACGTCGGCGCCCACCAGCTCTCGGATGTCTGTCGGCGGCAAGTCGCCGCTGACAGGTGGCATCAAGGAGGCCAACGTCGGCGGTCGCATCCCGCCCACGCTGGCGGCGATGGGCCTGCGCGCGATCGTGGTCGAGGGGCAGCCGGAGGAGAAGGGCAAGTACTGGCTGACCCACATCACCTGGGATGCCGACAAGGGCGAGCCCAAGGTCGAGTTCATGCCGGCCGACGAGTACGCGGGGCGCAACCTGTACAAGGTGTTCCCCAAGCTGTTCGAGCGCTTTGGCGAGAAGGTGAACGTGCTCGGCATCGGCGTCGCGGGCGAGTATCTGTACGGGAACTCGGGAGTGGTGGCCGAGGACATGGAACGGCGGCCGACCCGCTACGCGGGCCGCGGCGGGCTCGGCGCTGTGATGGGCAGCAAGGGCTTGAAATTCATGATCTTTGACCGGACCGGCGCGCCCGGCGTCAAAGCGGTCAACGAAGAAGAATTCAAGCAGGGTCGCAAGCAGCTGCTCGACGCGCTGATGCAGCACGACATCACCAAGCCAAAGGGCGGCCTGAACACGTACGGCACCGCCGTGCTGGTCAACATTGTCAACGAGGCCGGCGGCCTGCCCACCCGCAACTTCCGTGAAGGCCGGTTCGAAGGTGCCGCCAAGATCGCCGGTGAGGCGATTTTCGAGGGCAACAAGGCGCACCTGGCCAAGGAGCTGTACAACCACGCCTGCAGCCCCGGCTGTGTCATCCAGTGCTCGAACACCTGGTTCGACGAGGATGGCAAAGAGCTCGTGTCGTGCATCGAGTACGAGTCGGCGTGGGCGCTGGGCGCCAACTGTGGCATCGACGACCTCAACGTGGTGGCCGAGTTGATCCACCTGTGCAACGCCTACGGCCTCGATACGATCGAGACGGGGACCACGATCGGCGTGGCGATGGAGGGCGGCCTGGCCGAGTTCGGCGACGGCAAGAAGGCGATCAAGATGATGAAAGAGATGCGCAAGGGCACGCCCCTCGGGCGCCTGCTTGGCGCCGGCACCGCCAAGGCCGCCGATGCACTGGGCGTCGTGCGCGCCCCCGTCGTCAAGGGGCAGTCGATGCCCGCCTACGAGCCGCGCGCCATCAAGGGCATTGGCATGACCTATGCCATCAGCACGATGGGCGCCGACCACACGTCAGGCTATACGATCGCCCCCGAGATCCTGGGCGTCACCGGCAAGGTCGACCAGTTCGACCGCGACAAGGCGGACATGGTGCGCAACTTTCAGTACGCCACCGCCTTTATCGACAGCACCGGCCACTGCCTGTTCATCGCCTTTGCGATCCTCGACATCCCGAGCGGGTTCGAAGGGGTCGTCAAGGAGTGCAACGGCGTGCTGGGCACGAGCTGGACGATGGACGACGTGGGACGGATCGGCAAGGAGATCATTGACAGGGAAGTAGCGTTCAACCGGGGTGCCGGGATGAACGAGGCTGCCGACCGCATGCCCGAGTTCATGACGTACGAGCCGCTGCCGCCTCACAACGTGGTGTGGGACGTGCCGAACGAGACGCTCGACGCCGTATTCGGCAACTAGTCGAGCTCACGACGTGGCATCGAGGCCGCCGGG
>DATHUZ010000265.1:0-4610 GCA_035461725.1 Anaerolineae bacterium | reverse complement strand
GGATGATGCCCAGCGCGTAGAGGTCGGCGCGCAGGTCCACCACCTGGCCACGGGCCTGCTCGGGGGCCATGTAGAGCACGGTGCCCATCATCTCCCCCGCCTGCGTGAGGCGCACGTCGGGGCCGGCCAGGAGGGCCAGGCCAAAGTCGGTCAGCTTGAGCAGGGGCTTGTTCCGCGTGCCGCCGGCCACGGCGACCAACACATTTTCCGGCTTCAGGTCGCGGTGAACGACGCCCTGCGCGTGAATGTAGCTCAACGCCTGGCAGAGCTGGAGGGCCAACGGCAAGATCTCTTGGTGGCCCAGCCCTCGGCCACGTGCCTGCATCAAGCTGCGCAGGTCGCCGCCACCCACGTATTCCATGACGAAAAAGGGCTGCCCGCCGGCGTCGCCATGATCGCGAACGGCGACGACGTTGGGATGGCCGAGCGCTGATAGGGCGCGGAACTCGCGGCGAAAGCGGCGCTGTGGGTCCTGCAGGCCGGGGCGGGGGGAGAGCACCTTGACGGCGACGGCCTCTCCCGTCTGTTCGTCGCGGGCACGGTACACCTGGCCCATGCCGCCCTGGCCGATAAGTGTTTCGATTCGGTACCGCTCGCTTAATCGCGCGCCGATCACGTTGCCTCCACGATGAGCGATGGCACTATTGTATCACAAACTCGGCATTCTGACGATTTGCCGGGGGAAACGGTGTTGATCGCTCGCAAAGGCGCCAAGATGCCCGCCAGGGCCCTCAATCGCGCTCTGACACCTGTGGCGCCATCGTATCAAGTCGAGGTGCCACCTGTGAGGGATCGGGCCGGCATACGCAGCCAGAGTGCGAGTGCGCCTGCACACAGAGCGAGCAGAATGCCGTTCGTTACGAACGGTGCCTGTGGGCTGATGCACTGGTAGAGCCATGCCCCGCCGACAGGGCCGATGGTGGCGCCCAGGTTGCCTGCCATGGCATAGAACCCGTAGGCCCGGCCGCGCTGGTCGCCACCGGTCAGGTCGGCGACCAGGGCCTGCTCGGCCGGATCGCCCGCCGCGTAGCAGAGGGCCTGGAGCGCCCACACAAGGGCGAACGCGATCACACTGGACAGGGCGGGGATCAGGATGGAGCTGATCGACGCCATGACGAGGCCGAGGATCATCATCGGCTTGCGCCCGAAGCGATCGGCCAGGCGGCCCAGGTGGGTTGGCAAGAGCGCCCACACCAGGCCCGAAGGCAGAAAAGCCCACGACAGCGTCTCGATACCGAGGTCGAGGCTGTCCTGTAAAAAGACGATCAACACCGGCGACACCATGGCCCACGACGCGCCGGTGACGAGCGTGACCAGCAGCAGGAGCAGCCAGGCCCGCGACCAGGTGATAGTGCCGGTGCCCGTGGATGCGCCGTTTGGCACCGGCGCGATGGGGCGCCTCGTTTCGGGCAGGCGCACGAGCGCGATCAGGGCCGCCACCAGGCTGGCGAAGCCATAGACGAGAAACAGCACCTCCCATCCCCCCATCTCCAGGTTCAACACACTCAGGCTCAGCCCGGCCGTGAGCAAGCCGAACCCGACAAAGGTGCCCAACAGCGAGCCCTGGCTGCTGGCCTGAGCAATCGCCCCAAAGGCGCGACCGCGCGCGCTTTCGTCCGATAGATCGGCGACGACCGCGTACGCGGGGAGCCAGACGAACGAGGAGGAGATGCCCTGCAAGGCGCGCGTCAGGACGATGCTCGATGCCTGCTCGGTGAAGGCAAAGCTCACCCACGTCGCCGCATAGCCCGCCAGCCCGGCGATCAAAAAGGGGCGCCGGCCAAAGCGGTCCAGTGCCCAGCCGATCAGGGGCCGCATCAGCACGGTCATCAGGGAAAAGGCGGAAAAGAAGAGGCCGATCTCGACGACGCTTGCGCCCACGTCCCTGCCGTACACCGGCAAGAGGAGGTAGAGGATAAAGAACGGCCACGAAACGAAAAAGAGGCTACGATTGAGGGCGACGAGCCCTGTCGCCCGAGTAGTGCCGGACTCTGGCGTCACGCCCCCCTTCACTGCCTATCGTGCCTCTCGCGTCGCGGTCGCGCTCAGAGCAAGCGTGGGCGCAGCTCCTCTGCCCAGGCGCGGATGGTCTCCCAATCGCGATAGTCCTTCGTGTCACGGGCCATCGCGCCGGCAATGAAGCGGAGGAAGAAGGGCAGGCGCTTGAATTCGTCGGTGTCGCCCAGCACGGCGCCAGCAAAGACGGCAGTGTCCACCGGCTTGATTTCAGGCACTGTGCCGGCCAGCGTCTGAAGGTAGGTGCCGGCCTTGGCGCGCTCCTCCTCCGTCTCGGCGGCGGGGGCGAGGGCGACGACAAAGTAGGCCACCGGCACGCGGCCGAGCGCTTTCTTGTGGCGCTTGATAAAGCTGAGCGCCGCTTTCGTCAGCCGTCCCATGTGTACCGAGGCACCCACGACGACAGCGTGGTAGGGGCTGACGTCGCGCACCTTCTTGGCCGGCCGCACCTCGACAGCCACGCCATCGCCGCGCAATACCTCGGCGATGGCTTCGGCGACGGTGCGGGTGGCCCCGGTCCAGGTCGCGTATACGATCAAGATTTTTTTCATTGTGCCTCCTGGTGCAGCCCGAGCTGCCCTCCCCGGTCAAGCTTGAGCCTAAAACAGATAAGGAATGAACATCCTGGTGTGGCGCATATACTCCCGGTATTCTTGGCCAAAGAAGCGGATGTTCTCCGCCTCTTCGACCCTGGCCGTAGCTACGAGGAACAGGGTTGCCGCGACAGCCGGTAGCCCGCCGAGCCACGATGGTGCCTTGAAAAAGATGCCCCACGTCAGAAACAGCAGAGAGCTGTACAACGGATGGCGGATATAGTGGTAGACCCCGGTGCTGACGAGCGTTGTCGTCTTTTCAAAGGCCACCAGGGGCTCATCGCCGCGCCGGTCGTCCGGCGCTCCCTTCCGCCGGAGCAAGAACACGCCGGCCGTGACCAGTGCGGCCGAGATCACCAGCAACTGCCAGGAGATCATCTGGTGCCACGAGAGCGGGTCGCGGAACCAGAGATCGATGTTCAACGCGGCCAGGGCCAGGATCGCCTCCCAGGCGAAGAAGCGGTAGAACCCGTGCGAGCGCGGCACGACGAGTGACGCGCGCGACAGATAGGCCAGGCCGGCGGTGGCGACGAGAAAGGAACCCAGCTTGGCGATGGAGAGTGCGTCCACCTAGTTTCGCCTCTGTTCACTGTCCGTCGTCGGGTGGCGCGGTTTGTCACCAGCCAGGGTTCCTTCGACTATCAGCCACAATGGACCGCGCACGACGCGCCAGCCGGTCAGGCGCGAGCGAGCGGCCAGATCGGCGGCCTCGTGGAGGGTGAAGGCGGCGTCGCGGCTGCCGAGGGGCTCGTTCACCCGGCGCAGGGCGCGGGGCACGATGCAGCGGGTGGCGGTCCAGAGCAAAACGTAAAACGGCGCGGGCATGTCGCGGCGCAAGTCAAAGATGACGAACGAGCCGCCCGGCTTCAGAACGCGGGCGATCTCGTCCAGCACACCCACGGGATCTCCCCAGTGATGGAGTGACAGCGTGCTGACGACCAGGTCGAGGGATTCGTCCGGGAACGGAATGCGCGCCACGTCGCCCTTCTTAAAGGCGACACGATCGTGCAAGCCGGCCTCCCGCGCCAACCTCTCTGCTTCTTCGATCATCTCATCCGACAGGTCGACGCCGGTCACGTGCAAACCGGGCGCGGCGCGCGCCATCTCCAGGACGAGATGGCCAGGACCGCTGCCCAGGTCCACGGCCTTGCCGGCCGGCTGCAACGCGACGGCGCGCCGGATGACGAGCCAGCGGAGCAGGTGCATGTGGGGCAGGGTGGCGATCCGGTTGAAGGCGCACGCGACGTCGGGGTCGTCGAGCCCCTCGTGGCTAACTACGCGGCCGCGGGCGCGACGGCGGTAGGCGTGCGACGCCGCGAAGAGGAGCGCGGCGGCCAGCGCTACAATGAGAACGATTCGTCGCCTGTCTCGAGACATGGTCCTCCCTCTACATTCTATCACGTCCACGTGTAGAATGCAACAAGCTCACTCCGAGTACTCGGGCTGGCTGTGGCAGAATCGTAGGTCACCTAGACAACGGGCTCGCATCCGAGGCCCGAACTGACTCGGATGCGTCCACCGGGCGCAAGCCTCCCCGAGCAAGCGGCTTGCTGCGCAAGCTCGGACCTCCGTAAAGGCAGCCTCGACGGGTGTGAAATGCACCCCTTGGCTGTGGCACGCTTCGGACCCAGGTCGCGCCGGGCCATTGGCGTTGCCGCCGCCATCTCACCGCTTGAGCGCCAGAGGCAAGTAGAAACGCGCCCCGCCCACGATCAGATACACCGACGTGGGCTGGACGAACCCGCCACCGGAGCCGGTGATGGTCACGCGATAGCTCACACCGGGCAAGAGCGTAGGCTCTGGATGCCAATCCGTAATGCTCAGTGTGGCACCGGCCTGGCCGTCGATTTGCTCCGGCTGTAGACTGAGCGTTAGAAGGTCGGGTGGGTTGGCGGCGGTGAGCGCAACTTCGAAGGGCAGATCGGCTGGGAAGAGCCGCAGCGTATAGAGCGCGGTGCCCCCTGGCGCGGTGCCGCTGGCCCCCGGCACTGCCACCAGGCC
>DATHUZ010000264.1:0-2593 GCA_035461725.1 Anaerolineae bacterium | reverse complement strand
CGACCTGTTCGAGTGGCAGCTCTACAACGCGGCGTCCGTCGGGATGGGCCTCGACGGCCGCGCCTACCTGTACAACAACCCGCTGGCGTCGCGCGGCGGGGTGAGACGCCGCCCCTGGTACGCCGTGCCCTGCTGCCCGTCTAACCTGTCGCGCACCTGGGCGTGGCTGGGGCAGTACATCTACTCCGTGGATGACGGGGCACTGTGGGTGCACCAGTACATCGGGAGCCGGGCCGAGGTGGATGCCGGGGTACGGGTCGGAGTAGAGATGGATAGCCGGCTGCCGTGGGAGGGGCAGGTGCACCTGCGGCTGTCGCCGGAGCGGCCGGAGCGGTTGACGGTGTACCTGCGGGTGCCGAGCTGGGCGGACGGGTATCGGGTAGCGGTGAACGGGGAGCGGGTAGCGGTGCCGGCGTTGCCGCCCGCCGCAGCCTGGGAACAGCCGGCCTCCGGCTATTCTCCCGAGTCTTCCTTCTACCTGCCGATCCAACGCACCTGGTCGGCGGGCGACGTGGTCGAGATGGACCTGTCGATGCCCGTCGTCGCGCGGCGGGCGCACCCGCGCGTGCGCAGCGTGCGTGGTCGGGTGGCGCTCACCCGTGGCCCGCTGGTCTACTGCCTGGAAAGCCTCGACAATCCCCGTGTGGACCTGTTCGAGGATCGTGTCCTGCCCGGCGTAGTGCGTGCCGAAGCGGCACCCGACCTGTTCGACCGAGTGCACGTGCTGCGCGGAGAGACGGAGAATCAGCAATCATTCAGCGCGATCCCCTACAGCTACTGGGCCAACCGCGGCGAGTCGCAGATGGCGGTGTGGGTGCGCGCTTCAGAAAGGACTTCTGATGGCTGAAAAAGGCAAACCATCGTTTCTGATCGAGGAGTGGGACAGGAGCCACCCACGCTGGGAAGAGTTCGTCGCCTGCCTGGAAGCGATCGCGCCCGACCAGGTGCCGTTCGTGCTCGGTCCCTATTCCGCGCAATTGCCTTGCACTTTGTTCGTCGCGGTGCAGGATGGGCAGGTGGTGGGCTTTATCCGCTTTGGCGTGCAGCCGATCGGTCCGGAGGCCCACTGTCCTCCGCTGCAGCTCGATGGGGAAGGGTTATACGAGGCCAAGATCCACGCCTTTGCCGTGTCTTCGGAGTGTCGAAACCAGGGCATCGGCACCCAGCTTCAAAAGCGGGTCGTCGGGCGTGCGCGTGAATTGGGGTGCTATCAGGTGGCGTCCTACAGCAGCTATGGCCGAGACGCGAACTATCACATCAAGCTCTCTCTGGGGTTCGCGGTTCAGCCCGAAGTGCACGGCGACAATGAGCAGGGCAGCTACTTTTTGATGCCCCTGCGGGTGCCCGATCTGGAGTGAGCGGCTCATCGCCCACTACACCGCCTGCGGCCCACGGGGCCATCTCCTCCGCACGATCCAGGCGCCATCCGCCTCGTGGCGGCACAACTGCCACGTCTCCGGCCCCTCGGTTTGCACCAGGAAGCAGTAGAACGCGTCGTCGTCGTACGTCTCCTCGCCCTCGCGACCCCAGGAGGCGACGACGTAGCGCAAGCCACGCCAGACAAAGGCCACAGGGCGCGGCGGACCCTCACGGCGCGGTTGCGTCTCTACCATGGCTGGCTCGCTGAGAAACTCAACCATCCGTATCGATTCCTTTCAGGTGATCGTGCACCAAACGCAGCGCCTCTTCGGCGGCTTGCTCCTTGTTTTCCAGCCTGTCGCCTGGGAACACAAGACGCCGGCACACCTCGCCATCGGGCGCCGAGAGGGCGATGTAGGTCAGCCCCACCGGCTTGGTCAGGCTGCCACCGCCGGGGCCTGCGATCCCTGTGGTCGACACGCCCACGTCGGCACCGAGCGCCGCTCGCGCACCACTTGCCATCTCGCGCGCTACCTCTTTGCTCACCGCGCCCACCGCCATCAGCGTTTCCAGCCGCACGTCGAGCAGTGCCACCTTCGCGTCATTGTGATACGCGACGACGCCGCCCTGGAAATAGTCCGAGCTGCCGGGCACGTTGGTTAGCCGGTGCGCGACCAGGCCGCCCGTCGCCGACTCGGCGGTTGCGAGTGTCCAGCCGCGCGCTTTTAGCAGCGGGCCAATCTCTTCTTCTAGACTCAACCGCTCCTCCCTTTCGTAGATTGGGCCGTACCAATCTACCAATTTACCAATCTACCATCATTATATCACCACGCGCACCCCTCGACAACTGGCCCATAGAGATAGACAGCCCTTTCCTTTCGTGGTATAATGGCGCCCGCTGCCGACACGAGGCGATGAAGAAAGGCTTGGACGACGATGGACCAGACCCGCATGCTCTCCTTCGTGATCCCTCTGGTCAATGAAGAGGGGTCGCTGGAGCAACTATACACAACGGTGTGCGAGACCGCGGAGTCGCTGGCACCCGCTTACGATCGCTACGAGATCCTGTTTATCGACGACGGCAGCACCGACCGTTCTCCCGCTATCCTTTGTGGCCTCTACGCGCTCGACCCACGGCACGTGCGCATCATCCAGTTCCGGCGCAACTTTGGCAAGACGGCGGCCCTGACGGCCGCCTTTGCGCGCGTGCGCGGCGACGTGGTGGTGACCCTCG
>DATHUZ010000263.1:0-7105 GCA_035461725.1 Anaerolineae bacterium | reverse complement strand
GTGTCAGGCGAGGACAGCAAGCATGGATTTGCGGCGGACCGGTGGAAAATCGACCGGGCGCAGCGCGATGCCCTTTGGTCCGCCGTGGAAGAGATACTGGCCCTCCCCAATCTGCGTATTGAGGGCCTGATGACGATGGCGCCCATTGTGGACGATCCCGAGCAGGCGCGCCCCGCGTTTTGCCGGCTGCGCGCTTTGCGCGACGCCCTCGCCACCGATTATGCGCCGGCTGCCTGGCCCCACTTGTCCATGGGCATGAGCGATGACTTTGAGGTGGCGATCGAAGAGGGCGCCACCCTCGTCCGGATTGGACGGGCCATCTTTGCGCCAGACCTGCCGGCGTGGCGTGCTGGTTGAGCCGCGGCATTCGTCGCTGCCGGCTCCGGATCACCACCGCACTCGGCCTGCGCACCGCCCGGCGGCGTATTCGATAACGGAGGAAAAGAAGCTGTGTTAACTGTCGTCCGCATCATCTCGTTCCTGTTCCAGTTGTACCAATTCCTGATCTTTATCCGGGTGCTCCTGTCGTGGGTGAACCCCAACCCCTACAGCCCGATGGCGACGCACCCTGCCGTCCTGATCCTCTACCGGATTACCGACCCGGTCCTTGAGCCGATTCGCCGCATCATCCCGCCCATCGGCGGCATGATCGATCTCAGCCCGGTCGTTGCCTTGATCCTGCTCGAGATCGTGCGCCGCGTGATTGAGGCCTTGCTGCTCGGACTCTACTTCTAGCCTTACGCCGGCGCACTCACCGTGACAGAGACGCACACAGAACAGGAGGCCTTGTTCTGTTCATCTCTGTACACCATAGCATGCAAAGGTGCTGCCTGGAACCTCCCGGTTCCGTGAACCGTCTCTTATTTGAATACGGGCCAGGCCGTGCCTGGCCGGAACTCGGCCTGCGCGGCGCGACTGCCGCCAGGTTGACAAGAGGGGGAAATAGATGCGTAGCACATTTCGTTTCACACTATTAGCTGTCCTGCTGCTCGCCGCGCTGGTTCTCGCAGCGTGCGGCCCGACGCCCGACACCGACGAGGTATCGCCCGGCACCGACGAGGTGTCGCCCATCAGCACGCCGCCGCCGGCCGCCCCGGGAGATACCCCATCTCCTGTCGCGAGCGGCGACGAGGAAACGGACATAGTCGAGAATGCCCTGGCCGACCTCTCAACTCGCCTTGGCATCTCTGCTGAAACCATCCAGCTGGTAAGCGTCGAGCTGGTCGACTGGCCCGACGCGAGCCTCGGCTGCCCGCAGGAGGGCCAGATGTACGCCCAGGTCATCGTCCCGGGCCGGCGCGTGGTGCTCGAGGCTGAGGGCGAGCAGTACACCTACCACACCGGCGACGGAAACGTGATCTTGTGCCAGGATGAGTCAAGCGCACCGCCCGAGTCCACACCCGAGACCGGTCTCGACCCCGCGGTGGCTGCCCTCGTGGAACAGGCCAAAGCGGACCTGAGCGAGCGCGCGGAGGTCGCCGTCGAAGACATTACGGTCCAGACCGTCCAGGCCGTGCAATGGCGCGACAGCAGCCTGGGTTGTCCGGAGCCGGGGATGCAGTACCTTCAAGTCATCACCCCCGGCTACCTGATTCGCCTGGAAGCGAACGGAGAGGTGTACGAGTACCACACCGACGACACCCAGGTCGTCTATTGTGAGAACCCGCAACCGGGTGAAGGAGCAGACGTGAACGCGACAGCCAGGCTCGTCGACGCTGCCAAGGCCGACCTGGCCTCCGTGACAGGCGTCGCCCAGGAAGAGATCGAAGTGATCGAAACCCAGTTCGTCGAGTGGTCCGACTCGAGCCTGGGGTGCCCCAAGGCAGGCCAGAGCTACCTCCAGGTGATCACCCCCGGCTACTTGATCCGCCTGCTTGCGGGCGGTCAGGAATACGAGTACCACACCAGCATGACCGAGGTAGTGCTCTGCGAGGAGTAGTGCAGTGTAAATTGGAAGGCTGGAAGGTCAACGCCGCACCACGTATCGTCACCTCCCAGCCTTCCAATACGCTCCAACTTTCCGGCCAGTTTTGAACTGACCGCCGGTTTGTGATATCATGGTACCATTCTGGCAAGGGCGCAGGAGGTTCCATGGCTGATTGGAAAGACACCGCCGAGGTCGCCATTATCGGCGGCGGTATCAATGGTGCAAGCGCGGCGTATCACCTTGCGAAAAAGGGATGCACCGACGTTGTGATCCTGGAAAAAGACCTGCTCGCACAGGCCTCGACGGGCCTCAGTGCGGGCGGCATCCGCCAGCAGTTTTCTCACCCCGCCAACATTCGTTTGTCCCAGGAAGCGGTGCGCGTGTTCGAGCGTTTCGAGGAAGAGTTTGGCGTTGACATGGAGTTTCGGCAGGTCGGCTACCTATTCCTGGCCCAGAGCGAGGACACCTGGTCCGAGTTTCTCACCAACGTCGAGACCCAACGTCGCTACAACGTCCCTGTTGAGGTGCTCTCGCCCGACGAGATCAAGTACCGCTGGCCCTACCTCAACGTCGAGGATCTCCGCGGCGGCACATTCTGCCCTGAGGATGGCTACGCCGACCCATATATGGCAGCCATGGGCTTTGCCAACGCAGCGCGCCGCCTGGGTGTGCGCATCGAAGAGCAGACCCGGGTGACGGGGGTGCGCATCGAGGACGGTCAGGTGCGCGGCGTCGAGACCACGCGCGGCCCGATCTCGGCGCCCGTCGTCATCGACGTCGCCGGCCCATGGGGTGCCGAGGTTGCGGCCATGGCCGGCTATCACCTGCCGGTCGAGCCGATTCGCCGCCAGGTGTTTGTCACGGCTGCATTCGACGACATCCCCAAGCCGGTCCCCATGATCCTCGACATCGAGCCCGCCTTCTACTTTCGCGGCGAGGGGCCCGGCATTTTGATGGGCATGAGTGATCCCGGCGAGCCGCCGTCGTTCAACACCCACACCGACTATCCCTTCATGGAACAGGTGATCGACGCCGCCATCCACCGCGCGCCGATCCTCGAGGAATCCCAGATCAACCGCGGCTGGGGTGGGCTGTACGCCGTTACCCCGGACGATAACCCCATCATCGGCGCTCTGCCAGAAGCTCGCGGCTTTTTCTGCGCCATCGGCTTTTCAGGCCACGGTTTTCAGCAGGCGCCGACCGTCGGTCGCATCCTGAGCGAGCTGCTCCTCGATGGCGAGACCGATTTCGACCTCAGCCCCTTTGCGTACGATCGTTTCAAGCACATTTCCAGCAAGGGAGAGACGAGGGTGGTGTAACGATGAATCTACGCATCCTTTCCGCAGCCGACGTGCGCCAGGCCATCACGATGGCGGAAGCCATCGCGGCCGTCCGGGAAGCCTACGTCCAGCTCTCCACCGGCCAGGCGGTCGTGCCGCTGCGCACTCCGGTGCCTGTCGACAGGCGTGGCGCCGTCACGCTCTTCATGCCCGCGTATCTCGCCACCAGCGATGCCATGGCGGTCAAGATCGTATCGATATTTCCCGAGAACCCGCGCCACGGCCTGCCCCTGATCCACGCCGCCGTCATCGTCGTCGACGCCGAAACAGGGCAGCCGCTCGCGCTCCTCGACGGCACCTACCTCACTGCGCTGCGCACAGGAGCCGCCTCGGGCGTCGCCACTGACCTGCTCGCCCGCCCCGATGCGCGCACCCTGGCCATCTTTGGTGCCGGGGCTCAGGCGCGCACCCAGCTCGAAGCCGTGTGTACGGTACGCCCCATCGAGCGTGTGTGGGTTTACGACCCCGCGCCGCACGCGGCAGCCGGTTATGTCGAGGAGATGGCCCGACATGGCGATCCCATCCCTTCAGAGATACACGTCGCTGCCTCTCCACGAGAGGCCGTGCGCGACGCCGATGTAGTGTGTACCGCCACCGTCTCTTCCACGCCCGTGTTCGACGACGCCGACCTGAAGGCGGGTGTGCATGTCAACGGCATCGGCTCCTACACGCCCGAGATGCAAGAGGTGCCGGCGGAAACGGTGGCCCGCGCCAAGATTGTCGTCGACGCGCGATCCGCGAGCCTGGCGGAAGCGGGCGACTTGATCATCCCGCTGCGGTCCGGCCCCCTCTCGGAAGACGACATCTATGGCGAGATCGGCGAGGTGGCTGCGGGCAAGCTGCCGGGCAGGACGTCCGCTGGCGAAATCACCTTTTTCAAATCCGTCGGGGTCGCCGTCCAGGACGTGGCCGTGGCCCACCTGGCGCTCCGTCGCGCCGCCGCTCTCGGCCTCGGTACCTCTGTCGAGCTATAGGGCAGCTTGCGTGGGTCTTGAGATTCGCTCCTTTTTGCCCTCATCTGTACCTATGGTATAATGGCACACGTCGATTTTGGGAAGATCAGGCTGACAAAGAAGTCAGCATTTGAGGAAGGAATGGGCGTACATCGCGCCAGTGAGCGCGCAACACCTCCACCTGGCGGTAGAGGTCAAAGCAACCAAACGACTGAGGCGGAAGCTCACCGTCTGATGGCCATGGCCAAAGAGCTTCTGCCTTTTTGTGTATCTTGTTCATGACATCCTGGGGAGGGAATATGACGGAAGACAGGGTAGGAGCGGCATTGCTCGAGCTGCAAGCGTTCCTCGGGGCGCGCGCCACCGCGGCGCCGGTGCACCGCATGGCGTACAGCCGCGACTGGAGCCCACGCTACAAGGACATGACCGATCTGCCCGACATCGTAGTCACGCCGCACGATACAGAAGAGGTGGCGCAGATCGTGCAAGTGGCGCTCAAGCACGAGCTGCCGGTGATCCCTTTCGCCGGTGGAACCGGCATGGGCGGCGGAGTGGTTGCCTGGAAGGGCGGCATCATGGTCGAGACCAAAGGCATGAACCGCGTGCTCGAGATCGACCCCGACAACATGTCTGTCACCGTTCAGGCCGGTATCACCATCTGGGAGCTGAATGAGCACCTCGCGCGCCATGGGCTCTGGCTGCCTCACCAGCCGGAGAGCAAGCGGGCTTGCACCGTCGGCGCCAGCATCGGCGTCGATAACGACTCCACCTTTGGCGTGCGCTATGGCAAGATCCTCGACTGTCTGACCAACATCGTCACCGTCACGGGGCGAGGCGAGGCGGTGCGCATGGGCCACCGCAAGGCGTCCTTCTCGTCGACGGGATACAACCTGATGCACCTCTTTGTCGCTGCCGAGGGCACGCTGGGGATCGTCACCGAGGCGACCCTGCGTGTCGTCACGCTGCCGCCCACCCGCCAGGTACGTGGCTGGGTATTCCCGACGCTGATCGACGGCGCACGTGCCCTCGAACGCACCCTCGCCAGTGGCTTGAGTGTGGAGAGCGCACACCTCAACTGCCGCCGCCGGCTCCACTTTTACACCCACGCCTACCGGCAGAAGTATGGCCGTGAGCCCGAGGTTCCCGACTGGGCGGAATCGATCCTCTTTCTGTCGTTCGCCGGCGACGAGGACGTCGTGGATTTCAGCCTGAACAAGGCCCGCCGCGTGCTGGAAGACGAGTACAAGGGCGAGCTGGTGCGTGAGCAAGAAATCGTCGAGGGCTACTGGGACAGCAAGCACCGCCTGGCGTTTGTACCCTTTAAGCAAAAGTGGCCCGACAGCCAGCGCCAGAAAAAGTTCGGCTCGGCCGACGTCGGCGTACCGATGGGCCGTCTCGAAGAGATGTACCACGCCTTTCTCGACATCTCGTCCAGGTACGAGCAGGAAATCCTCGGCATGACCGTCTACAACGAGTCGCCCAACAAGGTCAGCCCCAGCATCAGCTTTGCCATTTTCGTAGACGACTCCACAGAGGAGCGCGTCCAGCAGTTCTTTGGCTACGTGCGCGAGATGAGCCTCAAGGCCATCGAGCTGGAAGGCACCATGAGCACCTACATCGGCGACGGCGACCGCCTCGGTGGGTTCAACGTGCACGAGCATGGCGAGAGCTACCAGTACATGAAGGACGTGAAAGCGCTGTTTGACCCCAAGAACATCATGAACCCGGGCAAAAAGTTCGAGTCCCGGTGGCTGACGCCCTGAACGGCTCAGGCACGAGGAATGGAAAGAGGATACGATGGCTGATTATCCAAGCTTGCAACCGTACGTCGATCAGATCTATACGTGCAACCGCACGCGCTGCGGCTTTTGCAGCGTCGAATGTCCCGTATTTCGCGTCAAGCACACCGAGAGCTATGCCAGCCGTGGGCGAATGCTCGTCAGCCGCGGCCTGATCGAGGGCATCCTCGAGCCGTCGGCCGAGCTGCAGGAAGTGATGGATGCCTGCCTGATGTGCGGCTACTGCCAGGCGCGGTGCGCGCTCGACAACATGGACATTTTCAGCGCCGTCAGAAAAGAGCTGCGCGCCGCTGGCTTTGTGTCACCCAAGCACGAGAAAACCGCCGAGCGCATCCTGGAGCAGGGCACACTTTTCGACCGGCCCACGCCCTACCGTCGTCCCGGCACGACCCCTCTCTACCTCGGCTGCGCCTACCAGAGCAAACCGCAAGAGGTAGCGACGATCGTCTCTGTCCTCGAAAAAGTCGGCCTCGACCCACTGGTATCCGACGAGGTGTGCTGCAGCTACATCGTCGGCGCCGTCGGGTTCGAGGACGAGTTCGAGCAGGCGCAGAACCGCTTTCGGCAGGTCTACGGGTCGCACCTCGATCAAGAGATCCTGACCGTGTGCCCCACCTGCACCGCCACGCTGCACGACGAGTACGGGCTCCAGGTCAAGCACGCCCTCGTCGCCGTCGCCGAGCGCCTGGAAGAGATGGACCTCAAGCCCCTTGGCCTGCAGGTGACCTACCACGACCCGTGCCACCTCGGCCGCATGTTGGGCGTCGTCGAGGAGCCGCGGCGGATCCTGCGCGCCTTGGGCATCGACGTCGTCGAGATGGAGCACCACGGGACATTCTCCACCTGCTGTGGCGGTGGCGGCGGGCTGCTCGACGTCGACCGCAACCTGGCGGTGGAGGTGTCCAAGAACCGCGTGCGCGACGCCGTCGAAGTGGGCGCGCGTGTGATCGTCACGGCCTGCCCCACCTGCCGGCCCACCCTGCTGCGCGGTGCCGGGCGCCTGGCCAACGAAATCGGCTATTTCGTCGATGTGCTCGACCTGTGGGAGCTGCTCGACCAGGCTCTGTCAAAGATCGGCGATTAGAA
>DATHUZ010000262.1:0-4714 GCA_035461725.1 Anaerolineae bacterium | reverse complement strand
GCCGATCGCCTCGGCGTCCTGCTCGAGCGCCCAGCGGGTGGAGAGGTAGTCGGGGTGGAGGTCGTGGGCGACGAGGTCGGGGTCGACGCGGAAGAGGTGCTTGAAGAGGTCGACCGAGTGCTCGAAATGCTCGAGGGTCTCGAGGTTTTCGAGGTCGCCGATGTGCTGGCTGAGGAAGGCGAACTCGTCGCGGGCAAGGCAGAAGGTGCTTTTCAGCTCGGGGCCGACGCCGAGGGTCGGGCGGACGTGGAAGGGAAGGTGGATGGGGAAGGGGGCGTAGCCACGGGAGCGGCGGATGAATTGGGGTTGGTAAATTGGTAGATTGGTAGATTGGGTGGGTGGGGATTGCTTTGCGCCTGCGGCGCTCGCCATGACAGGTTGTGGAAGGTGGGTGACGAAAAGGACGCTGTCGTCGTAGCGGGCGTGGATGTCGCGGTTGTGGAGGAGAAGGGCGTCGGCGAGGGGGCCGAGGCGGCGGCGCGCCTCGTCGTTCTCGCGGGCGATCGGCTCGTCCGACAGGTTGCCACTGGTCATGACCAGGGGACGGCCGGCGTCGCGCAGCAGGACGTGGTGGAGCGGGGTGTAGGGCAGCATGACGCCCAGGTAGAGGTTGCCGGGCGCCACCTGCGGCACAATGTTTGATTCGGCGCGCCAGCGCAGCAGGACGACCGGCGCCTGCTGGCTCGTGAGCAGCTCTTCCTCGGCTGGCGAGACGTGGCAGTGGCGGCGGACCTCGTCCAGGGCCGGCATCATGACGGCGAGCGGCCGGTCAGGACGGCGCTTGCGGGCGCGCAGCGTCTTGACCGCGGTACGGTTCGTGGCGTCGCACGCCAGGTGAAAGCCGCCGAGGCCCTTGAGGGCGAGCACCTTGCCGTCGAGGAGCATCTCGACCGCCAGACGCAGGGCGTCGTCGCGCTCGGCGGCAGGCTCGGGCCTGCCGGCGTGCTCGAGCCAGACGTGTGGCCCACAGACGGGGCAGGCGTTCGGCTGCGCGTGAAAGCGGCGGTCGAGGGGGTCGTCGTACTCGGCCTGGCAGGCGGGGCACATGGGAAAGGCCGCCATGGTGGTCAGTGGGCGGTCGTAGGGGATATCGCGGATGATCGTAAAGCGTGGGCCACAGTTGGTGCAGTTGGTGAAGGGGTAGCGGTAGCGCCTGTCGGCGGGGTCGAGCAGCTCGCGGCGGCAGTCGGCACAGGTCGCGATGTCGGGTGAGATCAGCTGGTAGCGGCCGGCTTGTGCGACACTGTGGCGGATCTCGAAGGTGTCCTCGCCAACCGGCGGCACATCGTCGACGTCGACGGCGACAATCCGCGCCAGGGGCGGCGCCTCGGCGGCCAGGTCGTGGACAAAGGCGGCGAGCGCCGTGGGCGCCCCCTCGACCTCGATCTCGACGCCGCCCGAGTGGTTGAGCACCCAGCCGGTGAGAGCATGGTCGTGGGCCAGGCGGTAGACGAAGGGGCGAAAGCCGACACCCTGGACAACGCCACGGACGGAAACGTGCCGGCGCTCGATGAGGGCGGCGCTCATGCGCGGCTCTGTTCTAGCAGCCACTCCACCCAGCCGTCGACGCCCTCGCCGGTGCGGCACGAGATCTGGAACATCGGCGCGCCGGGGTTGAGGGCGCGCACGGCCTCGGTGAACGCGTCGAGCGAAAAGTCGACGTAGGGCATCAGGTCAACCTTGTTCAGGATCAGGGCATCGACAGCGGCGAACATGGCCGGGTATTTGATCGGCTTGTCGTCGCCTTCCGGCACGTGGGCGATCATCACGTTCAGGTGCTCGCCCAGGTGAAAGCCGGTGGGGCAGATCAGGTTGCCGACGTTCTCGATAAAGAGCAGGTCGATCTCTTCCAGCGGCAACTGGTCAAGGGCACCCGCAACCTGCATCGCATCGAGGTGGCAGCCGCCGCCGGTGTTGATCTGCGTGACGGGCACACCCGCCTGCGCCACACGGTCGGCATCGACGTGACCGGCTACGTCGCCCTCGATGACGGCGACGTGCAAGCGGTCGCTTGCGTGCAGCTTGCTTCGCAGCGCCTCGATGGTGATCAGGATGGTGCTCGTCTTGCCGGCGCCTGGCGACGCCATGATGTTGACGGCCAGGATGCCGTGGGTATCGAGCCGCGCGCGGTTCTGCGCCGCCATCCGGTCGTTCGCGCTCAGGATCTCTTCTACGACAGAAAGCTCTTGGGGCATCCGCTCACTCTACCTCCAGGCTGGCGACGGAAAACTCGCGGCCGGCAATAATCTCGCCGCCAAGTGCGTGGCACGTGGGGCACGACCAAACGCGGGCATCAGGGGGCTGGTACTCGCCGGCACACTCGTAGCAACGAACGCGAGCAGGGATGCGCTCGATGTTGAGCGTAGCGCCGGCGGCCAGCGTGTCGCGTGACAAAAAGTCAAAGTAGAACTGGATCGAGTCGCGCACAAAGCCGGTCAAGTCGCCGACGATGACGTTGATGGCGAGGATGCGGCGGGCGCCGGCGCGCTCGGCGTGCCTGACGGCGATGTCGAGGATGCTTTGGGTGACGGATAGCTCGTGCATGGCGCATATTGTACCACAGATGGGAGGGAAGTGGGAAATTGGGGCATGGGAGTCGGGTGGGGTGGTGAATCGGTAGATTCGTGGATTGCTGGATTCGCGGGTGGCAGGTTGTGGTGGACGCAGTTAATGGGGGCGGGCGTGCGCTAGCGTAAATGGAGGTTTTTTGGTATACTGGGAGTGTCGGTTCGCTCGGGTGGGCAAAGGAGCAAAAGATGAGGGAGGGAGACATGGACGTCAAGATCCGTGGCTTTGAAGCAGGCGACGAGGACGCACTGGTGGCGATCCTGAAAGCCAACCAGCAGTACGGACACCCGGAGATGGATGGTCCGGAAGCGATGCGACGGGTAAGCGAGTGCGCAGCAGCCGAGTTCCTCGTGGCCGAGCACGATGGGCGGGTGGCGGGCATGATCCGGGGCACTTTTGACGGATCGCGGGCCGTGATCTATTTGGCATCGGTCGATCGTGCACGCCAGCGCCAGGGCATTGGCCGCGCGCTGGTGCTCGAAATCGCACGCCGCTTCCAGGCACGCGGGGCACAGAGCATCGCCGTGATCGTGCCGGGTGACATCGAATTCTGGAAAAAGATGGGATTTCGGGAGACCACGCGCGTGATGCACGCCTACCCGATCGAGCAGTGGTTGGGCGTGGCGGCACACCCCAGATGATCCGCGGCAGGCACCCTCTCCCGCGGTAAATCAGTAGAAGAGGCAGGCGCGTGACCACCGACGTCGCTTTGATGTTGACCATCCTCGGCACCACCATCGCGCTCTTTGTCATCGACCGCCTGCGGGTCGACGTGGTAGCGCTGTTGGTGCTGCTGTCGCTGATCCTCACAGGATTAATCACACCGGTGGAGGCGTTTGCCGGGTTCAGCAGCCCCGCGGTAATCACCGTGTGGGCGATCTTTATCGTCAGCGGTGGACTGTTTCACGCCGGCATCGCCGATGTCGTCGCCGATCGACTGTTATCGATCGCCGGAGCGAAGGTGCCGCAGTTGACCGGCGTTTTGATGGGCGCAGTGGCAGGCATGTCTGCCGTGATGAACAACGTGGGCGCGACCGCCGTCCTCCTGCCGGCCACCGTCAACATCTCGCGCCAGGTACGCATCAACCCCTCGCGCCTGCTGATGCCCCTCGCCTTCGGATCGCTGCTGGGTGGGATGACCACCCTGATCGGCACCCCATCGAACATCCTGGTGAGCGATGCCCTAGAGGTAGCAGGGCTGGAGCCATTTTCGCTTCTCGACTTTGCACCGGTGGGCCTCGTGGCGCTGGCTGCCGGCATGGGATATATGCTGCTCGTCGGCCGCCACCTGCTGCCCGATCGCAGCCCTGCGGAGGTGCTGCGCTCTGCGAACGGCCTGGATGAAGATCTGGTCGATTTGTACGGCCTGGACGAGCGGCTCTTTCGAGCGCGCGTGCCCTACGGGTCTCCGCTCATCGGCAAGACGCTGGCAGAGAGCCGGCTGCGACAGGATTTTGAGCTGTCGGTGGTCGCGATCGAGCGTGGGGGCGGAACCCGGCTGGTGGTGGACAAGGACACGGTGCTGCGCCGCGGCGACATGCTGCTGATCGAGGGCCTGGTCGACCACCTGGTGTGGGCCGAGGTGACGGGCCGGCTCGACGTTCAGCCGGAACTGGGCATCGAGGACAAGGACCTGCAGTCGGAAGCGGTGACGATCACCGAGGTGATCCTGTCGCCCCATTCACGCCTGGTCGGGAAGACCCTGACCGACATCCAGTTCCGCGAAAAATACAACCTGACAGTGCTGGCGATCCTGCGTGATGGGCGGCCCCGGCGTACGGGACTGGCAGACCTGCCCTTGCGCTTTGGCGACACGCTCCTCGTGCAGGGGCCGCGCCAGAGCATCCGCATCCTGCAGCGAGAGCTCGATTTTGTGGTGCTGGGCGCGGGAGCGGACGAAGAGAGAGTGCGCCCGAGCAAAGCGCCGCTCGCCGCCGCACTGGTGGTGGTCATGCTCGTGCCGGTCATGGCGGGCTGGCTGCCGATCTCGGCGGCAGCGCTGTTGGCAGGCGTGCTGATGGTGCTGACAGGCTGCCTGACGATGGACGAAGCGTACCAGGCCATCGAGTGGCGCGCCGTGTTCCTGGTGGCGGGCATGCTGCCACTCGGGGTCGCGATGGAAAAGACAGGCACCGCGCAGTTTATC
>DATHUZ010000261.1:0-2786 GCA_035461725.1 Anaerolineae bacterium | reverse complement strand
CGATGCCCCCGACAGAGGCGACCAACCGTTTTTTTTGCTTCCCAGGCTGGATGCCGGCGTTGCCCACGCCTCCCTCGCCAGGCATGCTGCTGCACCGCGACGGCAAAACCCGGATTGTTTCCGACTTGACATCCGGGCGCGCTTCTGCTATAATACCCCCCAGGGGTATATCAAGCCGGCATGAGGAGAGCGGGTATGATACAAACAAGGCGGTTTCGCTTCCACTTGATCGTCCTGGCCCTGGCGCTTATGAGCCTGGCGCTGGTCCGCGTCCAGGCCGGCCCATCGCAAGACGCCGCCGCCGGCAACAGCGGCGCCACCTGCGTGACGACATGTCCCCTGCCCGGTCAGGGCCACGCCTTGCCCCTTGAGGCCCGACACCCTACCACAGACCACGCCGCCGCCGGCTTTGCGCCACTACAGCCTCGCCCCGAGTCGTCCATATCCGCCACCGTGCCGGGCCGCTACCTGCCTGTCATCCTTCATGGCGTGGACGGCCCCTCTTCGTCGACCTCGACGAGCACGGCTAACGCCACCTGATTAACGCGATTTTAACGACATCCCCCTTGCATTGCCCTGGTTTTTATGATATACTTGATGTAATCGGCCGCCGTTGAGCCGGCATCGCCACGAATGGCCCCTGTCCCTACGACGAGCCCAACAGATCCACTCGCTTGGAGGAGAAAACCTCATGACCTCTGAACAGCCGTTCCTTTCCGACATCTATGAAGGGTGGCGCACCTACCAGGACGCCCTCACCCGTACCCTCGCGCCGCTCACCGCCGACCAGCTCGACCTGCGCGCCGCCCCCCGCCTTCGCTCCGTGCGCGACATCGCGACCCACGTCATCGGCGCCCGTGCGCGCTGGTTCCACATGCTCATGGGCGAAGGCGGCGACCTCTTTGCCGACCTCGGTCGTTGGGACCGCAGCGATGCACCGCCCAGGAGCGCCGCCGAGCTCGTCGACGGCCTCGACCAGACCTGGCGAGGCATGCACGAGGCCATCGCCCGCTGGACCCCCGAGCAGTGGCAGGAGACGTGGCCCGGCGAAGACGAAACCGAGCCCGAGACGATCACCCGCCCCTGGGTCATCTGGCACCTGATCGAGCACGACGTACACCACGGCGGCGAGATCTCGATCACCCTCGGCGCCCATGGCGTGCCCGGCCTCGACCTCTAGCTACACACAGAGGATGGACACGCACGCACTCATTCCCGCTCTGCGCGGATCACAATCCGCGCTCTGGCAAACGAGGCGTACCAGGTCGAAGAAGCGGTGACTTGCCGGCTGCCCTGGCACTGTGCCAAACGTTGTGTAATTGTAGGGGCGCACGGCTGTGCGCCCTGCCGGCACCGAATTTACACGAGATTTGCAACACTGCCCGCTTTCGCCCTGCGATCCGCCACAGCCTTACACAGGAGGTATTTCCATGCTCATCCGTGACGCCCAACGTGAGGTTCGCACCGTCTTTTTCGGCGGTTTCGCCGGCCAGCTCGTCTCCGGCATCATCTGGCTCCTCTCCGCCGCCCTCGCCACCTGGCTCGAGCCGGTCATCGGCATCTGGGTCCTCGTCGCCGGCGGCTTTTTCACCTTCCCGCTGACCCAGCTCGTCCTGCGCCTGATGGGGCGGCGGCCGACGCTGAGCGCGGAGAACAGGCTGAACGGGCTGGCGATGCAGGTGGCCTTCACCCTGCCACTCAACCTGCCGCTCGTCGCCGCCGCCACCTTCTACCGCCTCGACTGGTTCTACCCCGCCTTCATGATCGCCCTCGGCACCCACTACCTGCCCTTCGTCTTTCTCTACGGCATGCCCCACTTTGCCGCCCTCGCGGCGCTCCTCATCGGCGGCGGGCTGGCCCTCGCCCTCTACATCCCCGGCCCCTTCGCCCTCGGCGGCTGGCTCACCGGCTTGGTGTTGGTCATGTTTGCGTTCGCCGGCGCTCTTCTGATCAGGCGCGAAGGCAGGCTGGCGGCGGGCTAGAGTGGGAACCGATTTCTAATACGTTTTTTACCCGTCTGCTTCATTTTTTGCTTGACGTGATCTCGCGCAGCATGGTATAATGCGCGCCATTGCGCAGCGTGGTGCCTCGATGGACCGGGTGTGTCGCTCCCCCAGAGACGGAAATGGCCCGTGGCGCCGCCTCGACGGCGCCCTATTTTCCAACGATTCGACTGTAAGGAGGTATCTCGATGAGCGTTGCAACCTTGTTGCGCCTGGGTGGACTGGTCTTGATCTTGACCGCCGTCCTGTTCGCCGCCGGCGGCGTGTTGGCCGCCGTGGTTCCAGAGGGTGGGTTGGCCACTCCGACCGTTCCCCTGTTGTACTACCTGGGCACGATCTCGGCGGTGCTCGGCGTGATCGCACTCTATACCGTCCTAAGAGAGCAGTCGGGCAGGCTGGGGTTCACCGGCATGGTCCTGGCCACCGTGGGCGCGGTGTTGTACAGCGGGCCGCTCCTGTCGCTCCTGGCGGGCACCTCGGGCGCGACGGCGTGGCACGAAGTGTGGGCCTTTGCCATGGGCAACGTGCTGCTGGCCGGCCCCACCGCGTTCTTTGTCGGCCTGATCCTCCTCGGGATCGCGACCTGGCGCGGCCGCCAATTGTCGCGCGGATCCGGCCTCGTGTTGGCCGTCGGCGCTTTTGTGTGGCTCGTGGCCTACTTTTTGTCGGTGGTGCCCGGCCTGTTGACCGTCGCCAGCCTGGTGACGGCAGCCGGCCTGGCGTGGATGGGCGCGGCACTCTGGTTGGGCCGGCCCTCACGGGCCGCCCGGCAGCAGATGGCCG
>DATHUZ010000260.1:0-2164 GCA_035461725.1 Anaerolineae bacterium | reverse complement strand
CTCAGCTCCGCATCCCCAAGATCCTGCCCCGAGTCGTGGAATACTCCCTGGCCGTCGTTCAGGTACACCTTGCTCGGCCTTTTGCTCCAGCCTCCGCCGCGGCCAAAGTGGGCGCACGTCATCAAGATGTCGAGGTCGCCGTCGCCGTCCAGATCGCCCAGGCCCAGGCCATGCCCCTGCTGGGTCAGCTTCTGGCCGGAATCATGGAAGGTACCCAGGCCGTCGTTGAGCCAGACCTGGGAATCGTTGGCCGCCATATTGGCGAACACGGCATCAAGGTCGCCGTCGCCGTCCAGGTCGCCGAGGCCGGCCTGAAAGGTCTCGCTGCGCCCGAAGGACTGGGGGCTGTTCTCAAACGAGAGCAGTGGGGCTGGCGTGGGGACCGCCGGCGGGACCGCTGTGGGCGGCACGGACGTGGCCGTGGGCAGGGGCAGTTGCGTGCTGGTCGGGGATGGTGGTATAGCCGTCGCCGCCGGCGGGACAAGAGGATGCGTGGCAGTGGCTACCGCGGTCGAGCCTGGAACCGGTGCAGGCTCTCCGGCTCCACAGCCGGTAACCAGGGCGGCGAGCAGGGCCAGGATCAAGACGCCAGTGCATCGAGCATTCATCGTTGTCCTCCATGGAGCACTACACCTATCGTTGGATGCTGTTCCACCTCGTTTCACACATCGTCTGGTAGGTGGATGGCAAACTCGCATACGTCGTCGCCGTCGAGGATCGACTGCATGATCTCGACCGTCACCGGCTTACCGGTGGCGCCTTCCCACTGCTGGCGGTACCAGCCCGAGCCACAGTAGCAGAACGCGCGCGGCATGCCCCGGTCCAGGTGATTCCGTATGATGGGGCAGAAGCAGTACGCTCGCCTCTTCTCGGCGTCGGTCTGTGCCTCGGCGTACGCCTGCGGATTGGCCGGCTTTTTGGCGGCATAGATGACCCGGCCCTCGCGCCGCGAGCCTTCGACCCAGCCGGGATCGCGGTCCATGAAGGCGATCACCTCATCCACCGCTTGCAGCGCGTCGCCAGTGCGCGCTCGCGCCTCGTCGTACACGACCCGCAGCTTGTCCACCTGTTCGGGCGGGAAGACGTGGGCACAGCCCGAGATCACGTCATACTTTTCGCCCTCGCTCGCCAGGGTGTCGAACCGCTCCAGTGCCCCTTTGACCCACCGGAAGCGCTCGTCGAGGGGTGTCTCGACGTCGATCTCCTCCCCGCATTGCATCACGACCTCTCTACTCGCCGCGCCCACAACGCGCTCCAGGTGCCGCGCCAGCAGCGCGTTCCAGTTGTGTACGACAAAATGGATCTCGATCTCGCACGCCGCCGGATCTTCCAGGTCGAGATACACCTCACGGTAGAACTCGTCCGAGATGACGCCGTTGCCATATGCCGCCCCATACAGCCTGGCGTAGCTCTGGCGCAGTGTGTCCAACGTCCCTGTGTGGCGCAGCGCCAGCAGCTCCAGCGCAGGGAGCAAGTACGTGTGCACCTGCGCCGTCTCGACGGCGCGGGTCACGGGGAAGCCCACCTCGACGTAGAAGCCTTCCTCGACGCTGCTGATCGGGTGAAAAATCGTAAAAGCCGGCCCGGCGATGGCCTCGCCCGGCACCCCCTGAGCGAGCCGCTCCAGCACCGCCGGCAGCTCTGCCCGCGCCTTGATCGCCGTGCGCGTCGTGGCCACGAGCGTCTCGTCATATGTCCGGTACTCGATGCCTGTTTCCTCGAATGACATGTCCTGACCTCCTCACTCGTTCCATTCGTTGCGCAGCAGCGAAATAACCACCTGGTCGGTGTAGGCACTCCCCCGCCGGTAGTAGGCGCGCAGCACCCCTTCCCGCTGAAACCCGAGCTTCTCTAGCACCCGCTGCGACTGCCGGTTCTCGGTGTGCGTCGTGGCCTCCACGCGGTTCAGGCCCATCTCGGCAAAGCCATACCGCAGCAGCGCCCGCAGCGCCTCGGGCATCAGCCCCTGCCCCCAACAATCGGGCCACAGGTCGTAGCCGATCTCGGCGCGGCGGTGCTGCCGGTCCCACCGGCAGTAGCCGCAGGTGCCGATCAGGCGTCCCTCGGCCTTCAATTCGATCCCCCACCACTTGAAATCGGGCATCACGTCTGGGGTCTGCAGTGGTTGGAGCATCTCTTCGGCCTGCTCGCGGGTGCGCAGCGG
>DATHUZ010000259.1:0-3138 GCA_035461725.1 Anaerolineae bacterium | reverse complement strand
TTTTCCAATGGCCGGCGACAATGCCGATGCGCGGGGGTGCCGGTGTGAGCGTCGGCGTGGGGCTCATCCTGGGTGTGGCGCTGGGGCGCGGCGTGCGGGTGGGGCGCGCGGTGCGCGTGGGCCGCACCGTCGGGGCTCCTGGATCGCCGGTGGCCTGGGCGGCGGAATCACGAGGCGCGCCGGCCACCAGCCACACGGTATAGACCACCCCGAGAAGGAAGGCGGCAGCCAAGAGCCCGATGGTCCCCTTTTGCTCCCTTGTCACAATCTCTCCCGATGCCCGCGCGGGCCAACTGGCTCGATCATACCTGCAATGGCCTGTTTCGTCAAGCCAGGTACGCGCGGCTATCGAGCCGCAGCGTCGAGCTGGCCCAACCGTGAGCGGCCGAGCCGCGCTGCCGGCCAAAAACAGGCGCCCACACCACGCACCGCGGCGATCCGCCCTTCAAGTCTTGCCCCCCCGCTCGATTCCCTGTACAATAACTGCCACAACCACACGGAGGCCATCACCATGATTCAGACCATCATCTTTGACCTGGCCGAAGTTCTCGTCTCGGGCATGCACGGTGTCGAGCGCCCGCTGGCATGCCGCCTCGGCATCGCCGAGGAGGGCCTTCTGCGGGGGCTCGGCGGCGAGGTGTTTCTGGGCCTGATGCGCGGCCAGGTGACCGAGGATGCCTACCTGGCGTGGGCGATCGACACGTACGGCTGGGACATTGCTCCCGACGAGCTGAAGCAGATCGTGCGCGACAACTTTCGCCACCCGGTGCCCGGCACAGCGGCGCTGGCGGAAGAGCTTGCCGGCCGCTATGAGCTGGCACTGCTGACGGATCACGGCCGTGAGTGGATGGCGCACATCCTGACGCTGCACCCCTTCCTGGAGTTATTCGATCACGTCTTGACCTCGTACGACCTGGGACGCATCAAGGCCGATCCGGGCACGTTCGACGTGGTGCTGGACGCACTCGGGCGAGAGGCACACGAGTGCCTGTTCGTGGACGACAACCCGGTGAACGTCGACGCCGCCGGCGCTGCCGGCATCGACGCCATCCTGTTCGAGTCGGCCGAGCAGCTTCGGGGGGAGCTGGCGCGGCGGGGGGTGCTGGACGGTCGCGAGCCCCAGTAACGGCAAGGTAGCGTGGCTGCTGGGCGGTCCGCGGCCGGTTCGGACCCCGGTGGCGCGCTTTTTCTCACCAACCTGCCGCCGATAGTCGCCCTGTTGAGTGTTGTCGATAGAGGTCGGAATTTTCTCACCGCGAAGGCGCCAAGAGCGCCAAGATTTTTCGCAATTTCTTTGCGTTCTTGGCGTCTTGGCGGTGAGATTTGGCCCAACAACACTGGATAGGGTGACCAACCTGCCGCCAATTCTTGGAGAACGGCGCAACTTGGGGTATAATGTTCGCTTGGAATTCTTGAGGAGTTGCGTACACCCGTGTTCAGACGATCAAAACAACTACGAGACAGCCTGACCAAGACGCGCCGCTCATTCTTTGGGCAGATCAGCAGCTTGCTGGGCGGCGGCGATATCACCGAAGAGACGTGGGACGACCTGGAGGCACTGCTGGTGCAGTCGGACGTGGGTGTGGAGACAACCATGGCCCTGGTCGGCCGGCTGCGCGAGCGGGTCGACCGCGGGCAGGCGCGCACCGCCGACAAGCTCCAGGATCTTTTGAAAGAGGAGCTGCGCGCCCTGTTGGGCGACCCACCGGCGATGACCGTCGACGAGCCGCGGCTGTTGACCCTCATCCTGGTCGTGGGTGTCAACGGATCGGGCAAGACGACGACGATCGGCAAGCTGGCCCGCTACTACAAGAAGCGTGGGCGCAAGGTGATGCTGGCGGCAGCCGATACCTTTCGCGCGGCGGCGATCGACCAGCTCAAGATCTGGGGCGAGCGGGCCGACGTGCCGGTGATTGCCCACCAGCCCGGCGCCGACCCGGGCGCCGTGGTGTACGACGCGATCCGGGCCAGCCAGAGCCGCAAGGCCGATCTACTGATCGTGGACACGGCAGGCCGCCTGCACACCAAGTACAACCTGATGGAAGAGCTGCGCAAGGTGCACGGCGTGGCGCAAAAGCGCGTGCACCGCGCCCCACACGAGACACTGCTGGTGCTCGACGGCACGACGGGGCAAAACGCCCTGTCGCAGGCAGAGCACTTCAAGGACGCGGTCGACGTGACGGGCGTCGTGGTCGCCAAGCTCGACGGGACGGCCAAGGGCGGCGTGGTGTTTGCGATTGCCAACGACCTCGGCCTGCCGGTGCGCTTTGTCGGCACGGGTGAGACGGTGGAGGACCTGGCGGAATTCGACCCCGATGGATTCGTCGAGGGGTTGTTTGAATAGTGAGGATACGATGGAAGAGCTGACGAGCAAGTTAACCGAGCTGGATGAGCGGATCCACGAAATACAGGTGCGTCTTTGACCTCCCCGACAAAGAGCACCAGATCGAAGCACTAGAAAAAAGGGCAGCGGAGCCCGACTTCTGGGACAATCCTTCCGCGGCCCAGATGGACATGCAGGACCTTTCCGACCTGAAGAGCGAAGTTGAAGTGTGGCAGGTGCTCGGCCGGCGCGCGAGTGAGGCGCGCGAGCTGTTGGAGCTGGCCGAGGTGGACGAAGACGAGGATCTGATCCGCGACATCGAGGCCGAGGCGGAGAAAATCGCATACGAGCTGGAGAGGCGCGAGTTTTACCTGAGCCTGTCGGGCCCCCACGACCGCGACTCGGCGATCCTGGGGCTCTACTCGGGCGCGGGGGGGACCGACGCGCAGGATTTCGTCGGCATCCTGATGCGCATGTACCTACGTTGGGCCGAGCAGCAGGGCTTCAGGACCGAGATCCTCGAGACACTGCGGGGGCAGGAGGCGGGCTACAAGAGTGTGACCATCGCCGTGCGTGGACAGTATGCCTATGGCTATCTGAAGGCAGAGCGCGGCGTGCATCGCCTCGTGCGCCTGTCACCGTTCGACGAGGCGCACAGACGCCACACATCATTCGTGCTGGTAGAGGTGATGCCGGAGCTCGACGACGACATCGAGGTCGAGATCAACCCCGACGACTTGAAAATCGATGTCTATAAAGCGTCGGGTGCCGGCGGCCAGCACGTACAAAAGAACTCGACGGCCATCCGCATCCTG
>DATHUZ010000258.1:0-4225 GCA_035461725.1 Anaerolineae bacterium | reverse complement strand
CGGCGCGCGGCTGGCAGCCATCGGCCCGGCCACCGCTGCCTCGCTCGCACTCCATGGTGTGCGCGCCGACTGTGTGCCGGATGAGTACATCGCGGAGGCGGTGGGCGAGGCGTTGGGCGACGTGACCGGGCGCCGCATCATGCTGCCGCGCGCCGACATCGCCCGGAAGGCTCTGCCCGACATGCTGCGGGCCGGAGGGGCCACCGTCGTCGAGGTGGACGCCTACCGAACCATACAGCCGGCGATCGACCGTGACGACCTGGCAGCCCTTCTCTCCTGTGTCACCGTCGCCACCTTTACCAGCTCGTCGACCGTCCACAACCTGGCCTCGATGGCGCGCGCCGCCGGCCTCCGCCTGCCCGCCGCCCTGACCGGTGCCACGGTCGCCTGCATCGGCCCGGTCACCGCCGACACCGCGCGTGACGAGGGCCTGACCGTGGACATTGTGGCAGAAGAGTATACCATCGACGGCCTCATCCAGGCCATCGTCGGACACGCATCACGCATCACGCATCACGCATGACGACTGATCGATAGAAAGGATAGAAACCAGGCTCATGATCGGAGTAACGAAACTACTATGCGGCACCGTCACGCCGTCGGATGCCCTGCGCTACGGGCGGCGGTCGGACCGCTCGCCGGCCAACCTGCTCCAGTTCACGCTCGACAAAAAGCCCATCGTGGTGTGGAACAGCACCAAGGCGTGCAATCTGCGCTGCATCCACTGCTACTATACCGCCCACCTGCGCCCCGACCCGGACGAGATGACGACGGCCGAGGCGCGGACCATGATCGACGACCTGGCGGCGTTCGGCGCGCCGGTCCTCCTCTTTTCGGGCGGCGAGCCGCTGCTGCGCGAGGACCTGTACGAGCTGGGCGCCTATGCCGTGGCGCGCGGCCTACGCACCGTGATCTCGACCAACGGCACGCTGATCGACGGGGAGGCGGCGGCCAGGATCAAGGCAGCCGGCTTTTCCTACGTCGGCATCAGCCTGGATGGCATCGGCAGCACGAACGACCGCTTCCGTGGGCAGGAGGGCGCGTTCGACGCGGCCCTGGGCGGCATCCGCGCGTGCACAGAGGCGGGCGTGCGCACCGGCCTGCGCCTGACGCTCAACCGGCACAACTATGAGGACCTGGACGCCATTTTCGACCTGCTGGAGACGGAACAGATCAAGCGCGCCTGCTTCTACCACCTGGTATACGCCGGCCGGGGCGCGCGCATCCAGTCGGACGACCTGTCGCTGGCCGAGACGCGCGATGCCGTGGACCTGATCTTCCGGCGGACCGAGGATTTCAGCCGCCGGGGGATCGACGTGGAGATCCTGACGGTGGACAACCACGCCGACGGCCCCTACCTGCTGCGGCGGGTGGAGGAGCAGCAGCCGGAGCGCGCGCAAGAGGTGCTCCAGCTCCTGCGCTGGAACGGCGGCAATTCGACGGGCATCGGCATCGGCGCCGTCGACCACCGGGGCAACGTGCACGCCGACCAGTTCTGGCAGCACTATGCCTTTGGCAACGTGCGCGAGCGGCCGTTCAGCGCGATCTGGACCGACCTGACCGACCCGCTGATGGCGGGGCTGAAGGACCGCAAGCCGCTGCTCCACGGCCGCTGCGCCACCTGCCGCTACCTCGACATCTGCAACGGCAACTTTCGCGTCCGCGCCGAGGCCGTGTATGGCGACGTGTGGGCGCCCGACCCGGCGTGCTACCTGACCGATGACGAGATCAGATGATCACAGATATTGGCTATTGGATATTGAATCCCTGTCCCCAGATTCGAGGCATCACATGACGAACCAACCCACTCACCCACCCACTACTCTACCAATCTACCAGTCTACCAATCCACCGGTCTACCAGTCTACCAATCTTCCCACCTTCCCCTCCGTGCGCCCGCGCAGACTGCGCTGCAGCCCAAACTTTCGCCGCATGATGCGCGAGACGCACGTGACGGTCGACGACGTGATCTATCCCCTGTTCGTGGTGCACGGGCACGACGTCAAGCGCGAGATCGGATCGATGCCGGGCAACTATCACTGGTCGGTCGACAGGCTGGCCGCGGAGGCCGAAGAGATCGCGGGGCTGGGTCTGCCGGCCGTCATCCTGTTCGGCCTGCCGGCCGAGAAGGACCCGATCGGGTTGGAGAATTTCGCTCCTGACGGGATCGTGCAGCAGGCGATCCGGGCGATCAAGGGCGCGGTGCCCGAGCTCTTTGTGATCACCGACGTCTGCCTGTGCGAGTACACCGACCATGGGCACTGCGGCGTGCTCCACGACCGGCCGGCCTACTGCCACGGCAAGGGGCTGCCGTGCGGACCCGGTAGCCTGGGCGGCTGCCTGGATAACGATGCGACGCTCGAGGTGCTGAGCCGCGTCGCGCTGAGCCACGCCGAGGCGGGCGCCGACATGGTGGCTCCGTCGGACATGATGGACGGGCGCGTGGGCGCCATCCGCGCCGCGCTGGATGGCGCCGGCTACAACTGCACCGGCATCATGTCGTACGCGGCCAAGTACGCGTCGGCCTTTTATGGGCCCTTCCGCGAGGCAGCCGACTCGCCGCCCCAGTTCGGCGACCGCACGGGCTACCAGATGGACCCGCCCAACGCGCGTGAAGCCCTGCGGGAGGTGGCGCTAGACATCGCGGAGGGCGCCGACGTGGTGATGGTCAAGCCGGCGCTGCCCTACCTCGACATCATCCACCGCGTGCGTGACCGGTTCGACCTGCCTGTCGCCGCCTACAATGTCAGCGGCGAGTTTAGCATGGTCAAGGCCGCCGCCGAGCGGGGCTGGCTCGACGAGCGCCGCACGGCGATAGAGCTGCTGACGGGGATCAAGCGGGCCGGGGCGGACATGATTATCACGTATTGGGCGAAAGACGTGGCGCGGTGGGTAAATCGGTAGATTGGGAATTGGTGGATTGGTCAGTGAGTGCCCCGACCAATCTACCAATCTACCAATTTACCATCTGCAGAGAGTGAGCAAACGATGATGACGAATTCCGTTCCCGGCCCACACATCGTCGCCTGGGAATCCACCGTCGCGTGTAACCTGGCCTGCGTGCACTGCCGGGCGAGCGCGCAGACCGAGCCGGCGCCGGGCGAGCTGACGACGGGCGAGCTGTTCGACCTGATCGACCAACTGGCGGCGTGGAGCCGGCCCATCTTTGTGATCAGCGGCGGCGAGCCGCTGATGCGGCCCGACGTCTATGATATCGCGGCCTATGGCACCAGGCAGGGGCTGAGGATGGCCGTGTCGCCCAACGGGACGCTGCTGACTGCCGAGGCGGTGCGCCGGCTGAAGGAGGCGGGCGTGCGCCGCGTGTCGGTGAGCATCGACGGGTCGACGGCGGCGCGCCACGACGCGGTGCGCGGCGTGGCGGGAGCGTTCGAGGCGGCGATGGAGGGGCTGGCGCACTGCCGCGAGGCGGGGCTCGGCTTTCAGCTCAACACGACGGTGATGCGCCAGACGCGCGACGACCTGGCGGCGACGCGCGACCTGGCCGTGCGCCTGGGTGCCGAGGCGTGGCACGTGTTCATGCTGGTGCCGACGGGCCGGGGCAAGATCGACGACGAGGTATCGCCGGCCGAGTACGAGGCGATCCTGAACGAGATCTATGCCATGACGACCAGCTCGCCGATCCCGATCCGGGTGACGTGTGGGCCGCATTTTCAGCGCATCGTGGCCCAGAACCGGCGCCACGAGCGTGAGAAGCCCAACCTGGTGGTGCCACGTGCGCACCCCGCCGGCCATCCGGGCAGCCTCGACCGCACCACGCGCGGCTGCCTGGCCGGTGACGGCTACTGCTTTATCTCCCACGTGGGGAACGTGTCGCCGTGTGGCTACTTTCCCATGGTGGCCGGCAACGTGCGCGAGCAGCCGTTCCGCGAGATCTATGTCGAGTCGCCCCTCTTCCAGGCGCTGCGCGATCTCGATCACTTTGAGGGCAAGTGCGGGGCGTGCGAGTTTCTGCGCGTGTGCGGTGGATGCCGCGCTCGTGCGCTGAGCCTGACCGGGAATTTCCTGGCGGAAGAGCCATACTGCGTGTACCAGCCGCGCAAGGTGCGGGTGGCAGGTGGCGAGTGAGAACGTGCAGGTCAAGGACGCACGCGGTGCGCCCACGATCCCGTGACGGAGGCCTGAGCTTGCTCAGGGGATGCTACAGCCGCGGAGGCCTCCCCGAGCAAGCTCGGGCCTCCAGGTGCTGGGCTGCGTGGTTGGGTAA
>DATHUZ010000257.1:0-3624 GCA_035461725.1 Anaerolineae bacterium | reverse complement strand
ATCTTTGGCCTGGGCGCCGTCATCTTTGCCTATCCCTACGTCGAAGAAGCCTTCGCCGACGTCCGCCAGACGCTCGACCAGAAGCTCGGTCCGCGCACGCCGCCCCCCACGGACGTGTAGCCCGCCACTTGAACTCCACCTTGCCATCCCCCGCCAAACGTGCTATACTGGCGTGAGTACTGGGAAGGATGGAAATCGTGTCACAACGCGCGCGCAGCGACGAGCTGTCGGCGCTGACGAGCATCGCCGCCCAGGTCAATTGCACCCAGGACCTGGACGAGATCCTCGCCGGCGCCCTCGAAACCACCCTGAACGTCGTCGGCGAAGAATCGGGCGAGATCTTTTTACTCGACGAAGAAACCGGCGACCTGGTGCTGCACACCCACCGCGGCGTATCCGCAGCCTTTGCCGCCGAAGAATCGATTATCCCGCCCGGCGCCTGCCTCTGTGGCCAGGCCGTCGCCGCCGGACGGCTTCTTTCCACTGCCGACCTGGCAAACGACCCCGTCCGCACGCGCGGCGCCTGCCTGCGCGAGGGCTTTGCCACGTGTGTCCGCCTGCCCCTGATGGCCCGCGGCGAAGCCCTTGGCCTGCTCACCGTTCAGAGCCGGGCACAGCGCGAGATCACCCAGGCCGACAGAGAGCTGCTGACCGCCGTCGGCAACCAGATCGGCATCGCCATCGCCAATGCCCAGTTGATCGAGGACGCCGAGCAGCGCCGCGCCACGCTGCACAGTGTCATGAACAGCCTGGTCGACGGCCTGATTCTGATCGACCGCCACGACCGGGTCACCTACATGAACCCCTGTGCCGAAGAGATCCTCGCCCTGCCGGCCTCCGCCGTCGTCGGCCAAAAGCTCGACGACCTCCACCGTGCCATCGCCTCGTTGGTGGCCGTTCCCGACGCGATGCTGGAGCAACTGCGGCTGGCTGCTACGTGCCGCGAAGATGCCGCGTCTGTCGACATCGCGCTGGTCGAGCCCAACGGGCGCACGCTCCAGGCCCGTTTTTTCCCGATCCACCACACCGGCGAGCAGCCGCGTGGCCTTGGGCTCATTCTGCGTGATGTGACACGGGAGCGCGAAGTGGACGAGATGAAATCGCGCCTCCTCTCCACCGTCAGCCACGAGCTGCGCACCCCGCTGGCCAGCATCAAGGGCTTTGCCACCACACTCCTGCGCCGCGACGTCGAGTGGGACGAGGCCAGCCGGCGTGACTTTTTGTCGATCATTGACGAAGAGAGCGACCGTCTCTCCGAGCTGATCGGCAACCTGCTCGACATGTCGCGCATCGAGGCGGGTGAGCTGGCCGTCGAGCCCGAGACCGTCGACCTCATCCCGTTGCTGCGCGAGACGGCCGCTGCGTTCCAGCCGATCAGCAGCAGCCACGACCTGCAGATCGACGTCGACGGACCACTGCCACTCGTCCTTGCCGATCCGCGGCGTACCCGGCAGGTGCTGCGCAACCTGATCGAGAACGCGATCAAGTATTCGCCCGGGGGGGGGCCTGTACGCCTCGGCGCGCGCGTCCACGGCAGCAGCATCCAGGTCAGCGTCGCCGACGAGGGCATCGGCATCGAGCCCGACATGGTCGGACGCATCTTTGACCGTTTCTACCAGATCGACAGCGCATCGACCCGCCGTGTCGGCGGCACCGGCCTCGGCCTGCCGATCTCGCAGGCCATCGTCGAAGCGCAGGGTGGCACAATCTGGGCCGAAAGTGAGCCGGGCGCTGGCTCCACCTTTCATTTCACGGTGCCGCGTGTTATCGCCTCGCCTGCGGCCGCGACGTAACCACGCTGCCAGGAGGATTTATGCCAAAAGCCACCATCCTTGTCGTTGACGACGAGCCCCACGTCCGCAAGCTCGTCCAGGCCAATCTCGAGTCGTCCGGCTACAGCGTCTTGACCGCGGAGGACGGACAGACCGCCGTTGAGCTCGTGGAGCGCGACATGCCCGACCTGGTCGTCCTCGACCTGATGCTGCCCAAGATGGACGGTTATGCCGTCTGCCGCCGCATCCGCGAGTCTTCTGCCGTGCCCGTCATCATGCTCACCGCGCGCAGCGGCCAGGTGGACCTGGTGCACGGCTTTGAGGTCGGTGCCGACGACTATCTCACCAAGCCGTTCTCCGTAGCCGAGTTGTTGATGCGCGTCCAGGCGGTGCTGCGCCGCAGCAAGTGGCCTGAAGAGATCGTCACCCGCCAGGACTTCCAGGTTGGCCCAATCGCGATCGACTTTGCCAAACACGACGTCACGGTCGATGGGGAGCCGGTCAAGCTGACGCCGACAGAGTATCGCCTGCTTTCCTACCTGGCTTCCAACCCCAACCGCGTGATCAGCCACCGCGAGCTGCTGCGCGCCGTGTGGGGGCCGGAATATGGCGACGAGACCGAATACCTGCGCGTCTATGTCCGCTATCTGCGCCAGAAGCTCGAGCCCGATCCCGCCAACCCCATCTACCTCGTCACCCAGCCCGGCGCCGGCTACATGCTCCAACAACCCTGACCATTCGCGATCGGCAGTTGCGCCCCTCCCCCCCACGCCCGAGGGTACTCGGGACACGCCCGAGGGTACTCGGGACACGCCCGAGGGTACTCGGGACATCCGCCGCTTCCTACCGCCTGTGCGGTGCCCGCCCACGACTTTGACGGTTCCCCCTGTCTGTGCTAAGATCCCCTTGTCCAGGTGAGCGCGTTGCCGCCTCACCACACCCCAATGCCAAAGAAGGAGAAGCACCATGAAGGAAACGACCAGAGAGAACCTCCAGTCCGCACTCGCCGGCGAGAGCCAGGCGACCATCAAGTACCTCGCCTTTGCCGAAAAGGCCGAGCGCGAGGGCAAGCCCAACATCGCCCGCCTCTTCCGCGCCATCTCTTACGCCGAGCAGGTGCACGCCATCAATCACCTGCGCGAGCTGGGCAAGGTCGGCGACACCGTCGCCAATCTGACCGCCGCCATCGACGGGGAGAACTTTGAGGTCGACACCATGTACGCCGGTTACCTGCCCATCGCCGAGGCGGAGGGCGAAAAGGGCGCGGTGCGCACCATGACCTACGCCATCGAGGCCGAAAAGATCCACGCCGACATGTACGCCGGCGCCCGCCAGGCCGCCGAGGCCGGTGGCGATGCCGATTTCGGCACCGTCCACATCTGCCCCGTCTGCGGCTTTACCCACATCGGCGAGCCGCCCGACCGCTGCCCGGTTTGCAATGCCAAAAAGGAGCGATTCCTGGCCTTCTAGGAATCATTGCTCTACTTCAATCTCAACGCGACTCAAGCCCCCACCGTCAGGTGGGGGCTTTGTGACCGCTCACCTACGTGCCTCCGCCTATCCTCGAGCCAGCTACATCCCCAGTACTGCCATGTCCCTGCCAAATAACCCGATTCTGTCCCCATCTTCGACCGCAACTGTCAGGTTCCAGTCAGAGAGATCGGATCCCGTGTGTGGATAGCCGTAATACGCTGCCATGCTGTTCCTCGTCGCCAGCAGCTTGGCATTCACAAAAATGTGACTGATCTCTTCGATCGGTATCCCCATTCCTACCAGCAGCGAGCCTACAGTATCCTGTGGACCAGGCTCCACCAGCACGACTATATCTTGGCCGGGCCGGTATTGCCCGACG
>DATHUZ010000256.1:0-1972 GCA_035461725.1 Anaerolineae bacterium | reverse complement strand
GCCCCAGCCGGTGTACGAGCGCCACCGACACCACGCTCGCGATCAACCCCGGCAGCCGTGCCTGCGTCTCCAGCCCTGCCGGAGAGAATCGCCCCGCGGCGTCCCACGTCTCCAGCTCGCCCGTCACCCAAGCCGACAGCGCCACGACGTAGGGAAAGAGCGGCGGCTTGTCGGCCGGCTCCCGGTCGAGCAGCGGGTCCACGCCCGTCGCGATCTGCAGCCCCCAATAGGCGTACAGCGCTTCATCCTCCAGGAAGCGGTTGTCGCCCAACGGGGCGGCGCGCAGGGCAAAGGCGAGGAGGAGGATGAGCAGGAGCGGGGCCGCAGCTTTCAATCCACAAACCTGTACTTGATCAGCGTCCAGAACGCGATCGGCGCGTCGCGCCACGAGATCTTTTTGCCCTCGTGGAACTCGCGCCCGTAATAAGAGATCGGCACTTCAAAGATGCGGTGCCCACGCTTGAGCACCTTGGCCGTGATCTCGGGCTCGAACTCGAAGCGGCGCGAGCGCAGCGGCATCTCTTTTACCACGTCGGCGCGAAAGCACTTGTAGCACGTCTCCATGTCGCTCAGGATGGCGTTAAAAAGGACGTTCGTGGTGAGGGTCAGCAGCTTGTTGCCGATCATGTGCCAGAAGAGCATCGCCTTGCGTGGACCCAGGAAGCGGCTGCCATACACGACCGCGACCCGGCCCTCGACGATCGGCCGGATCAGCATCGGGTAATCGCGCGGGTCATACTCCAGGTCGGCATCCTGGATCAGGATCAGGTCGCCGGTGGCGTGGCCGATGCCGGTGCGCACCGCGGAGCCCTTGCCCCGGTTCCGCTCGTGGAAAAAGACCTGCACGTCGCCCTTTTCCAGCTCCTGGCGCAGGATCTCGACCGAGCCGTCGGTCGACCCATCGTCGACGACGAGGATCTCTTTTTCCACCCCGGGCATCTCGACCGCGCGCACCTGGTCGAGGATCTCGCGCACTGTCGCGCACTCGTTGTACACCGGCATCACGATGGATAGCTTCATCGCTCCCTCCTCCAGAACTCGACTCGAGACCCTCGACGTATTATAGCCCAAGCGGCGACGCTGGGCAAATTCGAGGGCGCGCATCAGGCGCAATGGGGTGACGATCTGCCCGATTTCAATTCCTTCATCGGCCAAGTTGTGGTAAACCGACTTTTTTGTTATACTTAGTCGGTCTCGGTGGTGGAACGGCCGGGACCGCCTCGGAGGATGAAAGGAGCCATAGATGTCGCAACATAACAGATCAAAGGGGTGGGGTTCGATCTTGCTGGGCATCGGTGCCTGTCTCGCCGTCGTGTGCCTGCCGGTCACACGGCCGCTCATGGCCCAGGGCGGGGCGATCGTGTTGGACGGTGCCGGCGACGACTGGGATGCCGGCTGGCGGATGGCGGAAGATGGGCTTGACGTCGCCCTCACCGACAGCCAACTGCACCCGCACCAGGCTCCGACCTTTGCCCGCTCCGGCTATGACGCGCTGGCCCTGTGGGCTCACTACCAGCCGGGTGATGACCGCTGGTACTTTCGCATCGACGTCGACGGGCGCGCCGGGGATTCGGACAGCCAGATAGGCACCGAGGGCAACCTGGGGGTCGGCACGCATGGACCGGACCAGGGGCCTCTCGTCGCTCCGCCGTTCGTGGATGGGGTGGGCCTGGGCAACTCGGAGGCCTACAAGCTCGGGTTCCAGTGCGCGCACGGTGCCGCCGGGCAGACGGCCGAGATCTCGAACAGCAGCGACATCGTGCCCGGTGTGATCGTGTCGACGACGATGGGTCTCGACGGGCTGGCGGTATATAGCACCACCGTCCCCGGCGTCGTCGAGTTTGCCTTCGAACGGAACACCATCTTTCCTGCCGGCGCCGCCTGCCCACAGCTCTGGCTGTCGGCCCAGGTGGGCGACAACAACGACCGCGTGTCCGACGACCAGGTCACGGCGACGCTGGTGATCGCGCTC
>DATHUZ010000255.1:0-4397 GCA_035461725.1 Anaerolineae bacterium | reverse complement strand
GGAGATGGCGCTGCGCATCGTGCAGGGCGAGCCGGTGGAGACGATCCCGGTGGAAATGACCAGCCCGAACGGGTACATGTTTGACTATGCGGCGCTCTCCAGGTGGAATGTCCCGCTGTCGAGCCTGCCCCAGGGCTCGGTGGTGATCAACCGGCCTCTGACGTTCTACGAACAGTACAGGGGATGGATCCTGGGTGGTGGGAGTGTGTTCGTGGGGCTGGTGCTGGTGATCGCGGGGTTGACGTGGACGAATGTGCGGCGGCGGCGGGCCGAGGTGGCGCTGCTGGTGAGCAACCGGGAGCTGGAGGGGATCCGCAGCTCGCTGGAGGAGCGGGTGGCCAGGCGCACGGCGGATCTGAACCGCCGGCGCGACCAGTTGGAAGCGGCGGTGCAGGTGGCGCGCGAGGCGGCGGCGATCCGCGACGTGGGGCTCTTGCTGGACGAGGCGGTGCACCTGATTTCGGATCGGATGGGGTTTTATCACGCGGGTATCTTTTTGGTCGACGAGGCGGGCAGGTACGCGGTGCTGCGCGCGGCTTCTTCGGAAGGTGGGCAGCGGATGCTGGCACGTGGCCACCGGCTGCCGGTGGGAATAAGGGGGCTCGTGGGACACGTGGCGGCCAGGCGAGAGCCGCGCATCGCGCTGGACGTGGGCCAGGACGCGGTATTCTTTGATAATCCGGATCTGCCGCAGACGAGATCCGAGATCGCACTGCCTCTGATGGCGTATGGGGAGGTGTTGGGCGTGCTCGACGTCCAATCTACGGACCGGGAGGCGTTCGACGAGGAGGACGTGGCGGTGCTGCAGGCGCTGGCGGATCAGTTGGCGCTGGCGATTGACAACGCGCGCCTGCTGCGGGAGGGAAAGGACCGGCTGCGCGAGATCACGATGCTGGTTGGCGAGCAGGCGGAGCAGGGATGGCGCGACATGGTGGTAGAAGGGGCACGGGCGGGCGGCGGGCCATATGCCGCGGCCTGGCGGTTGGTGTATGACGGGGTGGAGGTGGTGGACGCCACGGCCGCCGGTGCTTCGAAGCCCGGGACACCTGGCGCCGGATGTGGGCAGGGCAGCGAGACGGTGTGGAGCGCGGCGGATGGCAGCCGGGAGTATGCGCCGGGGGGCGATTCTACGCTGGAAATGCCGCTGCTGGTGCAGGACGAGGAGGTGGGCCGGCTGCTGGTGACGTTGGAAGGGCGCACGCCGTCGGCGGAAGAGGCGGAGCTGGTGGCGGCGATCGCGACGCGCACGTCGTTGGCGCTGGAGAGGGCGCGCCTGTTCCAGGAAGCGCAGCGCCGCGCGGCGACGGAGCGGCTGGTGACAGAGGCGACGGCGCGGATGCGGCAGACGCTGAGTGTGGACGCGGTGCTCAAGACGGCGGTAAAAGAGATTACGGATGCGCTGGGGCTGGCCGCGCTGGACTTACGGCTGGAGGTGGGGTTGGATGGGAGCAATGGCGAGGGGGAACCCATTGTCTGAAGAAGGGGGGGGCGCCGACATCCGCACCTGGCAGCACGAGCTGATCATGGTGGTGCTGCGCGCGCTGGTCATCGTGGCGCCGGTGGTGGCGGCGGTGGGATCGTATTACGATTATACGCGGCAGATTTATCTCTCGATCCCCTTCTACTGGGTAGGCTATGCGATTTTGTTGGTAGCGACTTTCTGGCGGCGCGTGCCGTACACCGCCAAGGTGGTGGCGGTGGTGCTGCTGCTCTACTTGCTGGCGATTCTCGACTTTGTGTCGGACGGGCGCGGGGGCAGTGGGCGGGTGTTTTTGCTGCTGCTGCCGTTCGCGGCGAGCGTTTTTTTCAACGCGCGCCGTGCCGTGGTTTCGATGGGCGTGGTGGTGGTGACGATGATGGGGATGGCGTGGGCGTTTTCGTCGGGGCCGCTGAGGGTGGTGGAGGAGGTGGACTCGACGGATGTGCTGGGCTGGGTCAGCAACACGTTCGTGGTGCTGCTGATCGCGGCGTTCATGGTGGCGTCGCACCATTACCTGGTGCCGCGCATGGCTCGGGCGCTGGGTGAAGGGCGGCGGCTGCGGGAGGCGTTGGAGCAGGAGCGTGCCGACCTGGAGGCGCAGGTTAACAGGCGCACGGCGGATGTGACGCGGCGGAACGTGGCGCTGCAGGCAGCGGCGCAGGTGGCTCGCGACGCGGCAAGAATGGTGCCCGAGGGTACTCAGGCTGAGGGTACTCGGGGCGTGGACCAGGTGATGGAAGAGACGGTGGCATTGATCTCGGACGCCTTTGGCTATTATCACTGCGCTATCTTTGTCGTGGATGGGGAATGGGCGGTGTTGAAGGCGGTGTCGTCGACCCAGGGGGAGGCGATGCTGGCCGAAGGGCACCGGCTGCCGGTGAGATCGGGTGCAGAGGGCGGTGTGGTGGGCAGCGCAGCGGCGAGCGGAGAGGCGCACGTGGCGCTCGACGTGGGACGTGACGCGGTATTCTTTGACAACCCGCACCTGCCCGAGACGCGATCGGAGGTCGCGCTGCCGCTGCGCATGGGTGGTGACGTGATCGGGGTGTTGGATGTGCAGAGCCGGAAGGCGGCCGCGTTTGACGAGGCCGACGTGGCGGTGCTGCAGACGCTGGCCGACCAGATCGCGCTGGCGATCGCGAACACGCGCCTGGTGCAGGATCTACAGCAGAGCGTCGAGGCAGAGCGGCGCGCCTACGGGGAGCTGAGCCGGGAGGGGTGGCGAGCGCTACTCCGGCAGGCCACGATGGAAGAGCGTCACGACCCGCTGGGGGTGCTGGCGGGTGACGGGACGCGGCGAGAAGGGGCGAGGCGCGCGGTCCTGGAGGCGCGGCCGGTGTCCGAGACGGTGAACGAGCTGCCAGCACTGGCCATGCCGGTGAAGGTGCGCGGGCAGGTGATCGGGGTATTGGACGCGCGCAAGCCGGTCGGCACGGGCGGGTGGACGGAGCAGGAGCAGTCGCTGCTGGAGACACTCTCGGACCAACTGGGGGTGGCGTTGGATGGAGCGCGGCTGTTTCAGGAGACGCAGGAGCGCGCGGCTCGAGACCGGCTGGTCAGTGAGATGACGGCGCGCATGCGCGAGACGCTCGACATGCGCACGGTGTTAGAGACGGCGGCGAACGAGCTGTACGAGCAACTGGGGCTGGAGAAGGTGACGGTCTACCTGTCGGCGGAGGGCGTGCCGAGTACCCCTCGGCCTGGGTACTCGGCGGAGGAAAAATAATGCTTGCCCGGATTCGCGGCTGGTTAGCACCACCAAAGTTCGAGGACGGCGAGGCCGGATCGAGTATCGCTTGGGCTAGGTTCTCGGGTGAGCAAAAGAGCAACGCGGCTCTGGTTCTCCATGCGGTGCTCGGGATAGTATTGGTCTCGGTGATGCTCTTTCTGGCGGCCAATATCTGGGCCGGTGAGAAGCTGACCCCTGTGGTGATGGGGGCTGCGGCAGCAGTTCTGGTCACCTGTGTCGTCTTGTTCATCTCGTTGCGGCGGGGTCACGTGCGCCCGGCTGGGATCGGGATTTTGCTAGTGCTGTGGGGGGCGTTTACACTGCCGGCTGTCAGTTTCGGTGGAATGCACGATACGGCAGTTTTGGGATATTTCGTCGTCGTTGTTGTGGCGGCAATTACGCTCGGCAGTTCCGCGCTGGCGGCATTTACCGTGCTCAGCCTGTTGACGGTGGTGGGTCTTTACGTCGCCGAGCACGCCGGGATGATCTCTCCCTCGATCGTTCTGCCTTCCGGTCTCAACGATTTGATCCTGGCTGTGCTGGTTATGATTACGACCGCAATACTGACGGGATACGCTGTGCACCGAATGACAAAGGTGTACGAGGCCGCCTGGCAGAGTGCTATGGCGCTGGAGGAGAGCAGTGCCGAGCTGGAAGCGAGCCGCGATGTGTTGGCGCAACAAACGCGCGAACTCGAGCGCCGAGCTCGCTACCTGGAGGCAACGGCGGCGGTGGCGCGTGATACGACGCTGGAGCTTGATATTCGCGAGCTGCTACCGCGGCTGGTGCGCCTGGTGAGTGAGCAGCTTGGTTTCTACCACGTGGGGATCTTTTTCCTGGAGCCGGATGGCGAGTGGCTCGCACTCCAGGCGGCGTCGAGTGAGGGCGGCAGGCGCATGCTCGCGCGAGGTCACCGGCTGCGAGTGGGACAGGGGGTGGTGGGCAATGCCGCCGAGCACCGCCGCTACCGGGTGATGATGGACGCCCGAGGGGGGCCCGAGAGTACTCGCCCGACGGGTACTCGGGCCCCGGTCGGCATCGGGTCCGCCGGCGAGGCTGAAGAGGGCGGGGCGAGCGACAACCGAGACGTGGTGACCTTTTTTGACAACCCGGACTTGCCGCAGACACGCTCCGAGGCGGCGCTTCCGCTGATGGCGCGTCGCGAGCTCATCGGGGTGCTGGACGTGC
>DATHUZ010000254.1:0-5546 GCA_035461725.1 Anaerolineae bacterium | reverse complement strand
AGGTAGAGCACGCCGTCCCTCGCCTCGCGCGCCGGCACGTGGCTGTGGCCGCTGACCACGACGCGGATGCCGGAGGCAGAGGGATTCAGGCCGAGTTCGGCCAGGTCGTGGATGACATAGATCAGCACGTCACCCACCTCGACCGTCTCGGTGTAGCGCAGCCTGCTCGCCCATCGCTCCTTATCCATGTTGCCGCGCACGGCGGTGACCGGCGCGATCGCTTCCAGCTTCTCGATCACCTCTTTTTTGCCCACGTCGCCGGCGTGCACGATCCGGTCCACGCCCTGCAGAGCGTCGAGCAGCTCCGGGCGGACCAGCCCGTGGGTGTCGGCGACGAGGCCGATCAGATAGTGGCTCACCCTGGCCCGCCCTCCTTCCCGGGTCCAGGTACCGCATATCGGGGAGCGGGGAGCGGGAGAGCACCCGATACCCGAGACCTGATACCCGGTACACGGTAGTGCCAGGTACCGGCCACAGACCGTGACATCACGCGCCAACCAGGAAGGGCAGCGAGCGGCGCACTCCCTCCAGAATCAGAATCATCTCCGCCGCCGGCCGCAGGTCGAGGCGACCCTCGAACTCCTGGTGCAAGCTCATCTCTTGCACGGCAAGGCCGGGCGCAACCATGATCTGCACGCGCCCGTCCTCGTACAGGTAACAACCATTCTGTGCCGTCAGGCGCATCTCCTGGCCACCCTCGCGCCGCCGCAGCGTCTCGCCGGCGAGGTAGAAGGCATTGTCCTCTTCTGCCATAAAGTCTGCCTCGTCGAGAAAGAGCCGGGGCTTGTCGGCGTAGGGCCGGCCCTCGTGCACGCAGAACGTCGCACAGTTGCCGCACTCGTTGCACAGGTCCTCGACGTGCACGATCTGGCGCCCCTGGGTCACGACGAAGGGTTCTTCTCCGATGGCCGCCAGGGTGCCGTCTCGGACCCCCAACACCGGGACCGTCCACCACACCGGCTCGACCAGGTAGGTATAATTGGCGCGGTTGGGGCACACCTCGACGCACTTGTCGCACACGCTGGCGCACTGCACGCAGCGCAGCGCCTCCTGCCGTGCCTGCTCCTCTGTCAGCGTCTGCTCGACGAGCTCAAAGCTGCCCCGGCCGTCCACCGGCCTCAGCAGCGGCTCGTGGGCCGGCTGGCGCCGGGCACGGCGCGCCTTTACCTCGAGGATCTCGTCCGCCGTCAGCTCTGGCGCGCGCAGCGACGGGCCGGACACGGGCCATCCGGCGAAATCGGCCGGCGTGCGGAACGGCACGCCGAACCGGGCGCAGATCGCCTGGGCGGCGGCCCGGCCGTCGGCGGCGGCCTGGACGATGATCGCCGGGCCATGGGTGGCATCGCCGCCGGCGTAAATCCGCTCGTGATTCGTGATTCGTGATGCGTGATGCGTGATCACACGGCCGGCGGCGTCGGTGACCACCGCACTGCCCTCCAGGAAGGTGAGCGCGGGCTGCTGGCCGATGGCGAGGATGATGGCATCGGCCGGGATCTGGAACTCGCTGCCGGGGACAGGCATGGGCCGGCGCCGGCCGTCGGGGCCGGGCGCGCCCAGCTCGTTGCGCACGCACTCGAGCGCCACCACGCGCCCCTCTTCCAGCACCACGCGCACCGGCGCCGCCAGCTCGATCAGCTCGTTCCCCTCGTCGAACAGGTCGCGCAGCTCGTCGGGATCGGCCGGCATCTCGGCTTTCGACCGGCGGTAGACGACGGTGGCGGGCCGGCCCGTCAGGCGCTGGGCGGTGCGTGCCGCGTCCATGGCCGTATTGCCCCCGCCGATGACCAGCACGTTCGCGCCCAGTAACGGCGGCGTGCCGAGCGCGACCGCTTCCAGGAAGCGGAGCGCGGTGTGCACCCCCTCGCCCTCGATCCCCTCGACGTCGAGCGTCGCGTCGCGCTGAAAGCCCGCCCCGATATAAACAGCGTCGAATCCCTGCTGGATCAGCGCCTCAGGCGTCTCGGTCACCGGGTGTCCCAGCTTGAGCTCGACCCCCAGCCCCACGATCCGGTCTACGTCTTCCTGCACCACCTCACGCGGCAGCCGGAACGCGGGTGCGATCGCCGGCACCCCCCCCGCCACCTCGCGCGCCTCGAACAGGGTCACCTTCACCCCGTTCAGCGCCAGGTAGTAGGCGGCGGACAGGCCGGCGGGGCCGGAGCCGATGATGGCGACGTGGTTGGCTGGTTGGTAGGTTGGTAGATTGGTAGATTGGTCTCCCAATTTACCAATTTCCCAATCTACCAACTTCCCGTGCTCTGTTGCAAAGCGCTTGAGCGCGCGGATCATCACCGGCCCCTCGTAATCGTTCTGCGTGCAGCGCGTCTGGCAGAGGTGGGTACAGACGTAGCCGGTGATGCCCGGCAGCGGGTTGCGGTCGAGGATGGCGGCGAGGGCACGATCGGTGTCGCCCTGGGCGATGAAACGGGCGTAGGCGGGCACGTCTTGCAGCACGGCGCACTGCTGGACGCAGGGGGCGACGATGCAGTCGAACGGGTCGAGGGGCGTGTCTACCTTCGGCCGGCCGTGGGGATGGTAGACCTTTTTGTAGCGTGGGCTCAGCAGCGCCTCGGCGGCGGCGCGCTCCACGTTTTCAAGTGGATTCTCCGCCAGCTCCTCAAGGCTCGCCGCGCCACGCCGTGCCATCACGGCTTCGATCCGCTCGAGCCAATGCGCCAGCCGTGCATAGCCCCCCGGCTTGAGCAGGTCGGTGGCGGCGGTGACGGGCCGGGCGCCGCACGACAGGACCGTGGTGACGTTGAGGGCGTCGGCGCCGGCGGAATAGGAGACGTTCAAGTTCGCGCCAAACTCGCGCATCAGCTTCGAAAAGAGGTTCATCGTCACGGGATAGAGCGCGCGGCCCGACATGTACATCTCTTCGCCCGGCAGCATAGCGCGGTGGTTAGCCATGGCCAGGGTGTTGCTCAGCTTGACGCCGAAGGTGAGGCCGCGCTCCGCGGCGGCCACCTGGAGGCTGCGGATCATGGCCACGGCGCGGTCGTATTGTAGATCGTGCGCGAAAACGCGATCGGGGATGTCGATCTCGTAAAAGCCGAGCCGGTCGTGCAGGATGCGCATCACCGCGTCCCTGCCGAGCAGGGTGGGATTGAGCTTGACGTAGGTGTGCAGGCCGCGCTCCTCGATCATGTAGCGGGCGATGGCCTCGATCTCGTCGGGCGGGCAGCCGTGCATGGTGGAGAGGGTGACGTTGTCGGTGAGGCGGGAGGGGATCGGGGAATCGGGGAGCAGGGAATCGGGGAGCAGGGCCACGAGTTGAGCGATCTCTTCTGACGCGTCTTTCAGGCGGTCCATGAAGCGCTGCATCGGCGGGCTCTGGATGCCTTCCAGGTTGTAGCCGACGCTCATGTTGAAGATCGTGCCCGGCGCCGCCTCGTCCCAGCCAAGGAGGCGGGGCAGGAGGTGGATGAGCACCCAGGCCTTGACGTACTCGTGGGCCGACTGCTCCAGCTTGAGCTCTTGCGACCACTCGACGTTATAGCCCTCGTCGGCGGCGTCGATGCACGGGCGCGGGATCTCGAGCTCGTCCATGATCTGCACCGTCTTGAGCTCGATGAACCGCCCACCGCACAGCCAGGCGGCGACAATGTTCTGCGCGAGCTGGGTGTGGGGGCCGGCAGCGGGGCCGATGGGCGTCGCCAGATGCTGGCCGAACATCTCGGTGGCAAACGGCGCCCCCGGCCTGGGCGTGTAAAAGAGCGGGCGCGGGATGCCAAAAATCGAGTCGTTGGTCTCGAGCTCGCGCACTATCCAGCGGAGCAGGGCGTCAAATGGCTGGACCTTCATTTCTTCGGACATGGTTCACCTCTCTGGAACCCGGACCTGAAACACTACCTCGTATAGGGGTCCTGCTCCGGGTTCAAACGATCGATCATCTCGTTCGCGATCTCGGTAAAGAATGCCTGGATTGTTTCCAGCTCCACTGGCTTGATCATCTCTGGTAGAATGGTGAGCCTGTTGACCTGAAGCAGCGCGCCGGCAAAGAAAAACTCTACCAGGCCCGGGTCTTTGTGTCGCGCTTTGGCAAACAGATCTTGAAAGTCGTGGCCGGCCTGGAGAATGAAGTAGAGGTCCACAAAGTCCTTGCTCGCGGTGCGGCCCAGGATGGCATTGACTTTATTAACTCCGATGTTTTCGACGCTGTCGACGATCACCACACCGGCTTGTTCGCGCTCGCCGAACTGCGGGCCAAACTCGCGGACCATGTCGACCTGGAGAAAGTGGTCGGGTGCCTCGTCGGGCAGCACCAGGTGCCACTGGCGAAAGTGCTCGACCCGCCTGGCCCGGCCAATCGTAAGACCGAGATCCCGGATCACCTCGCCCATGACACGATCCACGTCTTGCAGTGCGTCGTCGTCTAGCGTAAACAGGTCCAGGTCTTTGCTGAGGCGATGTTGAAGGTGAAAGGCAGCAAGGGCGGTGCCCCCTGTCAGAAAGAATCGCCGGCTGACGTCTGTCGCGAAAAAGTGTGACAGAAAGGCAGCCTGGAGTGGGGTCAGGATCTCTCTATCCATACCCCCGCCACCGCCTCAGAGCATAGGCCCACAACTCGCGATCGCGGGGCCAGCGAAAGCGCAACCGGTCGAAATTCTCCCGCACGTCATCCACCGTCAGGTAGCGCCAGATATCGTCCCACCTGGCGTACTCCAGGATGCGCGTGATGAGCCACGCCTTTTCCACCTCGTCGCCGCCGCGCAAGATGGCGCGCACCTGCTCCTCCGTCAGATCATAGTCCCACAGAAAGTAGGGACGCTGGTTTTGGGCCGGTGTGCCGTGTTCACTCATGGTCCCATTATACTTCATCTTGGTGAATTGGTAAATTGGTAGATTGGAGATTGGTAAATTGGTAAATTGGTAGATTGGTCAGCAGAGCGACCAATCTACCAATTTACCAATCCCCAGTTTACTCACTCAGAATCCACGTCCCCGTCTTGCCGTCCAGCGCCTCGGCGATGTGCGCCGGGTCGGTGATCAGGGCCTGCCCCTCGGGATAGGCGTTCAAAAAGTCGAGCACCGCCTCGATCTTGGGGCCCATGCTGCCGGCGGCAAAGTGGCCCTGGTCGTAGTACGCCTGCGCCTCGGCGGCGGTCAAACGGCTCAGCCACTTTTGGTCCGGCTTGTTAAAGTTGATCGCCACCTGTGGCACCGCGGTCGAGATCAGGAACAGGTCCACCTTTAGCTCCTGGGCCAGCAGGCTGGTGGCCCGGTCCTTGTCGATGACGGCGCGCACGCCGACCAGGTTGCCGTCCTCGTCCTCGATGACCGGGATGCCGCCGCCGCCGACGGCGATGACGATAAAGCCCTGCTCCACCAGGCAGCGGATGGCCTCCAGCTCCACGATCTTGATCGGCTCGGGCGAGGCGATGACCCTGCGCCAGCCCCGGCCGGCGTCCTCGACGACGCGCCAGCCCTCTTTTTCAAAGGCGCGCGCCCTGTCCTCGGTGGTAAAGCCGCCGATGCCCTTGGTGGGGTTTTGAAAGCCGGGGTCGTCGCGGTCGACCAGCACCTGGGTCACGACGACGGCGATG
>DATHUZ010000253.1:0-4403 GCA_035461725.1 Anaerolineae bacterium | reverse complement strand
TATCGAGGCGCGCGCCATCGTGCACACCGTCGACGTCGAGCTGGTGCAGGAGAGCGCGGCTGAGTCGATCGAGATCAGCGAGCAGGCGCTTGCCAGCGCCGACGCGGCACTGGAAGGCCTGGAGACGCGCTGGGTGGGCATGGTCGTCGCGCTGGTGGTGATCCTGATCACCATCGTCGCGCTTGTCCTGATCAAGCGCGAGCTCGACAGGGACCTGGAAGCGCGCCGGGCACGCAAGCGGACCGGGGTGTAATGGCTACTGGCGGCCGTGGGGCCAACTTGACGCTCGTGGGAAGCAGTGATATACTGATGGCGATTCAACGGCGTTTCACCACTTCCCTGCAGTGCCGCACGGGCTCCCGCTGGCATAACATGCTATATCGTGGTTTGAGTGGAGGAGAGGAAAGGAGGTGCCTCACGATCCCATGACCACACCGTCGAGCAATCGGACCGGTTTTCGTTGTAGCGATGCCAAAGGAGCGTTGCCTATGATTGGACATTCGCTTTCCTCGATCCGGTGGCTCTGCGCACTGATCCTCGTCGCGCTCCTTGTCCTGTTCGTGGTCGCCGCGTGCGGCACACAGTCAGGAGAGGAACTGCTCGAGGAGAATTGCACAGGGTGCCACACCCTGACGATCATCGGAGTGTCATCCAAGACGGCGCACGAGTGGTTGAACACCGTGTATCGCATGAAGAAACTGGGAGCCGACGTCAGCGACCGCGAGGTCGACATTATAGTCGAGTATCTCACCACGCAGTTTGGCCCCACAGCGGCTGTACCGTGAGCCACGCGCTGCCAGAGCAGCAGAAAGGGAGGGTTTGACGTATGGCACATCGGCTCAACGATCCTTTGTCAGGTCGTTCGCCCGGCACGATCGATCTGCCGGGCGCACTGCAGGCGCGTGGCATCTCGCGCCGCGATTTTATGAAATTCTGCGGAACGATGGCCGCGGTGCTGGCACTGCCTGCGAGCGCCACGGGCAAAATCGCCAGGGCACTGCAAGAGGTGCGCCGTCCGCCCGCCGTCTATTTCGAATTCCAGGATTGTGCCGGCTGCACCGAGGCGCTGTTACGCGCACCACACCCCACCATTACCGAGATCGTCCTCGACATCTTTTCTCTCAACTACCACGAGACGATCATGGCGGCGGCCGGCGACGCGGCCCAGGCGGCGGCCGACGAGACCATCGCCGCCGGTGACTATATCCTGATGGTCGAGGGCTCTATCCCGCTCAAGCGCGATGGCCTCTACTGTACCATCGGCGGGCGGACGGCGATCGACCTGGTGACCGAGGCCGCAGCTACGGCCCGGTTCGCGATCGCCGTGGGCAACTGCGCCTGCTTTGGCAACATCCCCGCCGCGTATCCCAACCCGACGGGCGCCGTCGGCCTGCGCGAGGTGGTCAGCAACATCCCTATCGTCAACATGGCGGGCTGCCCGGTGAACGCCGTCAATATGGCGGCGCTCATTACCCACTATCTCACCTTCCAATCGCTGCCCAACCTCGACCGGAACCTGCGCCCCGAGTTTGCCTATGGCACGCGCATCCACGACCACTGCATGCGCCGGCCCCACTTTGACGCCGGTCAGTTCGTGCGGCAGTGGGGCGATCAGGGGCACCGCCTCGGTTGGTGCCTGTACCAGATGGGATGCAAAGGGCCGCAGACCTACCACAACTGCCCGAGCGTCGAGTACAACGAGGATACGAGCTGGCCGATCAAGGCGGGCCATCCCTGCATCGGTTGCTCCGAGCCCCAGTTCTGGGATACGATGACCCCCTTCTACCGCCGCCTGCCCGAGGTCGCCGTCAGTGGCACCACGATCGAGGCGGATGTAGACACCCTCGGGTTGATACTCACCGGCGCCACCGCCGTTGGGATCGGGGCCCACGCTCTGGGAAGCATGGTGCGCAAACGACATCCGGGCGAGACACAGGACATCGACGCCGCCGGCAGGGCCGTTGTCGTAGAGGAGCCAACCGTCCAGCCGCCGACCATCGACCCGGATCGGGAGTAGAGAGGAGAATTCCATGGGCAGAAGAGTCGTGATCGATCCCATCACCCGCATCGAGGGACACCTGCGCCTCGAAGTCCAGGTCGAGGGCGGCGTGGTGACCAACGCCTGGAGCAGCAGCACCATGTTCCGCGGCATCGAGATCATCCTGCGCGGCCGCGACCCGCGCGACGCCTGGGCGTTTGCCCAGCGCATATGAGGGGTCTGAACATCGGTACACGCCGTCTGCTCCGTGCGAGCAGTAGAAGACGCCCTCGACATTCAGATCCCGCCCAACGCCCGGCTGATGCGCAACTTGATCGCCGCGATCCAATATGTGCAGGATCACGTCATCCATTTCTACCACCTGCACGCGCTGGACTGGGTCGACATCACCAGCGCGCTGGAGGCCGACCCGGAAGCGACCTGCCAATTGCAGCAGTCTGTCACCAGTTGGCCGGGCAGCCCCGGCTACTTTCGCGAAGTTCAGCAGCGGCTGCAGGCCTTTGTGGACAGCGGGCAGCTTAGTATCTTCACCAACGGCTATTGGGGGCACCCGGCCTACCAGCTATCACCCGAGGCGAACCTGATGGCCGTCACCCACTACCTGGAGGCCCTCGACTGGCAGCGAGACGTCATCCGCGCTCACGCCATTCTCGGCGCCAAGAATCCTCATCTGCAGACCTACCTGGTCGGCGGCATGGCGGCAGCCGTGGATCCCGAGACCCAGTTCGCGATCAATGCCGACCAGATCGGAAATCTGCGCAACCTGTTTGCGAAGGCGGCCCGGTTTGTGCAGAACGTCTACCTGCCCGACGTCCTGGCGGTTGCCCCCGCTTACCTCGACTGGGCACAACTCGGCGAGAACACGGGTAACTTTCTCGCCTACGGCGACTTTCCCCTGACCGACATGCTGAGCAGCGACGATCCGGGCAACCTCTTCTTCCCCCGCGGCATCATCCTCAACCGCGACCTCACCACGGTCTATCCGGTCGACCAGGAAAAGATCGCCGAGTATGTCACCCACTCGTGGTACAACTACCCGGAGGCCGACGCAGCCCTGCACCCCTGGGAGGGGATCACCGACCCCAACTATACCGGGCCGATCCCACCTTACGACCTGCTCAATGTCGACGACAAGTATTCGTGGGTAAAGGCGCCGCGCTACGATGGCTATGCCATGGAGGTGGGGCCATTGGCCCGCATGCTCGTCGCCTATGCTTCGGGCCACGAGACCGTCCAGGCTGTCGTCAACCAGGTGCTCGGCACTCTCGGGGTAGGACCCGAGGTTCTCTTTTCCACGCTCGGCCGCACGGCGGCGCGGTGCATCGAGTCGGTGATCCTGTCGCAGAAGCTGCTGGAGTGGACCGATGAGCTGGCGGCCAACGTGGCGTCGGGCGACTTGCGGATCCACAATTCGGACCTGTGGGATCCCACCTCCTGGCCCGAGGAAGCCCTGGGGTGGGGCTTTCACGAGGCGCCTCGCGGCGCGCTGGGCCACTGGGTTCACATCCGCGACGGGCGCATCGCCAACTATCAGGCGGTCGTCCCATCGACGTGGAACGGCTCGCCCCGGGACCCTGGCGGGCAGATGGGCCCGTGGGAGGCAGCACTGATCGGCACTCCTGTCGCCGATCCGGCGCAGCCGATCGAGATCTTGCGCACCATCCACTCCTTCGACCCGTGCATGGCCTGCGCCGTGCACGTGATGGACGCGAAGGGGCGCGAGGTGACGCGGATCCAGATCGCCTAAAGGGGGCTGGTTATGTGGAAACGAGTGTACGTCTGGGAGCCCGTGGTGCGCGTGCAGCACTGGCTGCACGTGATCGCCATGGTGATTCTCGCCATCACCGGCCTCTATATCGCGAATCCCTTCATCGGCTTGACTATCGACCAGGAGGCAGGGTTCCACACCACCGACTGGATGCGCTACACCCACTTTGTCGCCTCCTGGATCCTGGGACTTGGTTACCTGGTGCGCTTTTACTGGTTCTTTGCCGGCAACCGCTATGCCCGCTGGGCCGACTGGCTGCCGGTCGGGGAGAAGCGCTGGAACGGGCTCTGGAAGCAGATCCGCTACTACTTTTTTCTCGAGAAGGAGCGCCCGCGCTGGACAGGGGTGAATCCCGTGTCGGGCATCACCTATCTCATCCTGGGCCTCCTGCTCTTTCTCACCGGCGTCACCGGCATCGCCATGTATGCCGAGTCTTACTCGCACGGTTTCTGGCAGGTCGCCTTTGGCTGGGTCAACACCGTCTTTGGCAACCAGGCACTACGCCTGGTTCATCATGGCCTGCTCTACGCCTACATCATCTTTCTCCTGATCCACCTCTACATGATGCTCCTGGGCGATTTCGAAGAAGAGAACGCGCCAATGACCGCCATCTTTAGCGGTTGGAAGTACGAACGA
>DATHUZ010000252.1:0-1852 GCA_035461725.1 Anaerolineae bacterium | reverse complement strand
CACAAAATCGGCCATTACCGACCAGGCCTGGCCGCCGGGTGCGGTGTCCTGGTAGTAGAGCTCGACGTCGGGCACCTCGGGATAGCCAGGCGGGAAGACAAAGAGGGCCGTCACCTCGCCCCGGGTCACCGCCTCGCGGCCGGCCTCCACGCTTGGGTAGGACCTGACCTGGATGCGCTCATCGGCGTCCGGGATCGCGGCGTGGCGCGCCGGGTCGAGGATGCCGGCGTCGTCGACGTACCCGACCGGGCGGGTGTCCTCGTTCATCGTCTCGGCCAGGTAGCCAAGGAAACCCAGGAGGACGATGCCGACCGGAACGGCGAGGGTCAGGATGATGAACTGGCGCTTGGCGACAGTGTCGAGGTAGGTGCGTTTGGCGATCAGCCAAAAGTTACGCATCGTACACCTCCGCCGCCTCCGTCGACTGCGGCATGGTCACGCCTTCCTGGACAACGGACACAAAGATGTCGTCGAGTGATGGTTCGGCGAGCTCAAAGCGATCTATCTTGACGCCGTCGCGGGCGAGCAGGGCGCGCAGGACGGCCTGCGGGTCGGTGCCCGTTTCGAGCGCCAGGTGGTAGGTGCCGTTCTCGCGCCGTGTCTCGAGCACGCCGGGCAGCCCGGCGATATCACCCTGTCCCTCGACGACGACGGCGTTGCCGGCAAAGTTGCGCTTGATCTCGGCCACAGGGCCATAGAGCACCGTGCGCCCGCCGGCGATGAGCACGATCCGGTCGGCCATCGCCTCGACCTGGTACATCTGGTGGGTGGACATCAGGAGCGATTTGCCGGCGTCGCGCTGCTCCTGGAGGATCTGCTTCACCAGCCGCGTGCTGACAGGGTCGAGGCCCGAGAAGGGCTCGTCGATGATGATCAGGTCTGGGGCGTGGAGCAGGGTGGCGATGAGCTGCGCCTTTTGCTGCATGCCCTTGCTCAGCTCTTGCACCTTTTTGTTTCGATGCTCGGCCAGCTCGAACACCTCGAGCCAGTGATCGAGGCGGGTGCGGACGGTGGCTTCGTCCAGCCCTTTCAGGGTGGCGAGATAGATCAGCGTAGCGTCGAGCTTCTGATCCTTGTAGAGGCCTCGCTCCTCGGGCATGTAGCCGATGCGGTGCTTTTTCTCCATGGTCAGCTTGCCCCCAAAGACCTGGATGCTGCCCCCGTCGGGCTGAAAGATGTCGAGGATCATCCGGATCGTCGTCGTTTTGCCGGCGCCATTCGGGCCGAGTAGTCCAAAGATCTCGCCCGGGCGGACGGCAAATGAGACGTCGGTGACGGCCTGGACCGGGCCAAAGTGCTTGACCAGGTTCGATACTTCTACTGTATACATGACTCCTCCTCACAGTGGCCCATAGACCACCGATGTCGATCGTCGCGCAGGCTGCCGCAAGCACGGCACCGGCTTGATGATACCACGATCCCGGTGCACATTGTGGACGCCATCCTCCCTGGAATCTGACAGTGCGGTGATGTGCAACGATGGTGCGATCTGTAGGACGGCGGTGTGGCAGCCGGCGAGAGTATACCATAGAAACGCAGGGGTGCACAATGCCCACGTGCGTCAGGCTCTGGCTGCGAGGGCTCAGAACCGCTGCTCGCAGGCAGCCATCGTGCGCTGCAACAGGGGGCTATCCCGAGCTTGCTCGGGGTGTCCTTCACATCAACGCGATGGCATTAACCGGGCGATCGATGCCGGGCATCGCACTAGCTCTGCCCCGGATCGACGACGCGGCCGACAAAGAGGAGCGTGCCGGTGGGCACGTCCCGGATCAAAAAGAGGAAGGGGCGATCGACGGTCATCTGGACCGGGTCGCCGGCCGCGGCCGACTCGACCATGGCGACGGCGGTAGCC
>DATHUZ010000251.1:0-3779 GCA_035461725.1 Anaerolineae bacterium | reverse complement strand
TGGGCGGGCTCGAGACCTGTTTCTTCTCGCAGCTCGCGGCGCGCCGCCGCCTCCAGCGGCTCAAACGGCTCGACGTATCCCCCGGGCAGCGCCCACTGCCCCTCGAATGGCCCATGCCCGCGCTGCACCAAAAGGACCTGCCAGCTCCCGGCGTGGGGTGCCACCACCGCCACGTCCACCGTCACGGCCGGCCGCTCATGTACCTTGGGTCCCACTATCGACCTCCACTGTAAATAACCCTGCCCGCCGTGAACGCTGACCACGGACCACGCGCGCGCGTGGACTGCTAGCCATCACCTTTCGCTTCCGGGCCCATCGTCTCTTGCCACGCCGCCAACACCTCGGCCACAGTCCACGCCTGGGCAAAGCAGCCGCGCGGCGTAAAGGGTGCGTCCCCGTCAAAGATCTCGCTCAGGCTGCCCACCCCGTGGCTGCGTAGCTGGCGAAGCAGTGGGTAAAGGTAGGATCGGGCCGCCTCGCGGTCGCCGTACACGCGCTGATGGGCGCGCACGAACGGGCCGATCAGCCAGCCCCACACGGTGCCCTGATGGTAGGCCGCGTCGCGGGTGCGCCGACCGCCACCATAGTGTCCAATGTAACCTGGCTCGTTGGGGGCCAGGCTGCGCAGCCCGTGCGACGTCAGCAGGTGCCTCGCGCACGTGTCGACCACCGCTCGCCGCCGGTCGGGTGCCAGCGCGGTGTGCGGCAGCGACACGGCCAGGAGCTGGTTCGGGCGCAGGGCGGGATCATCGCCTTCTGGCCCATCGATCACGTCGTAGCAGCAGCCCCGCGCATAGTTCCAGAAACGCTCGAACCCACGTGCGGCGTGGGCGGCCATCTCCTCGTAGCTCCCCGGTTCTTCTCCGAGCGCCTCTGCCAGGCCGGCCATCACGCGCAAGGCGTTGTACCAGAGCGCGTTGATCTCTACCGGCTTGCCGATCCTCGGCGTCACGACCCAGTCGTCCACCTTGGCATCCATCCAGGTGAGCTGCACGCCCTCTTCCCCGGCGCGCAGCAGTCCATCCTCTTGGTCGACCTGGATGCCATAGCGCGTGCCCCGCAGATGCCACTCTACGATGTCCTGAAGCACCGGCCATAGCTCATGCACCAGCTTGCCGTCGTGCGTGGCGTGGTAATAGGCGCGGATCGCCTCCAGGTACCAGAGGGTCGCGTCTGCCGTGTTATACTCGGGCTCTTGCCCGACGTCAGGGAAGCGGTTCGGCAGCATCCCACGGTCGACATAGTGGGCAAAGGTGCGCAAGATCCTGGCGGCGACCTCCTCCCGGCCCGTTGCCAGCGTCAGCCCCGGCAGGCTGATCATCGTGTCGCGCCCCCAGTCTCCGAACCAGGGGTAGCCGGCAATGACCGACTGGCCGTGTACCTCCTGCATCGTTCCCTCACCGCCCGCCTGAGCCAGAGGGCGATCCACGACGAACTGGTCGGCAGCGATCACGAGGTGGTGCACCTCCGGGGGAGCCGTGTCGAGCCGGCCTGCCGCCCGCCGCAGTAGATCGTCCTCGTGCTGCTGCCTGGTATGGTACGCGGCCGTGCCGTCGAGAGACGCTGATTCCTCGGTGCTGGCCACGATCGCGGCCGAGTCGCCTGGCTGGAGCGTCACTTTGAAAAAGCCGGCGTACAGGTTGTCGTCGAGTGGGTCGATGCCGCGGTAGGCTTCGACGCTCAGGTAAAAGTCCAGGTGCCACTCGTAACGCAGCGTCACCCTGGCATCCGCGCCCAGCAAAAAGAGGCTGGGGCTGCCGGCGCCCGCCTTGATGCACAGTCCCCGGCGTACCGGCTCGATGCTCAGGGCCGGCGCCCCAACGCGCGACCGCGTGCTCTGATGATGGTCTCGACGATTGACGAGCGCGCGCAGGACCAGGGTGACGGGAGCACCGGCACGCGGCAGGTGATAATGAACGTAGGTGGTGTTGCTGCCCGGCTCCATCCATACACGCTTTTCGAGCAGCGCATCGGCCAGGGCGTAGGTCCACACCGGTGTTGTGCCTTCGAGGTAAAAGCGCTCGAGGTGCACGAACCCTCCTGGCGACACCTCGTCGTCTGCCCATCGATTGGCGTACAGGTCGTAGGCGCGATCCCGGTAGGTGGCCACCTCGTCGAGCTTGGTCAGGAGCAAGGTGCGCGCCGCCGGCGGCTGCAGCGCGGCGACGAGCAGTCCGTGGTAACGGCGTGTCAGCACGCCCGAGATCGTGCCGCACGCGTACCCGCCGATCCCGTTGGTGACCAGCCACTCGTGGCTAGTCGAAAAGCGCAGATCTGAGACAAGCTCGCGCCCGAAATCAAGCATCGCACCCCCCTGTCGAGAGATGATACCGTGCTTCATTCTACTCGAAAAGCCACGTCCCTGCAAAAAAGACACTCTCCTGTCTTGAACACCCCCTTTGCCATCACACTGGCTTCGTGGTATAATAGAATACATCGCAACCCGGGAGGACTGATGCTCAGACGCGTGGCCGGCACATTTGTCCTGCTGACTGTGGCACTGCTGCTGGCTACCTGCGAGCTGGGGTCCGCACACCCACGAGAGACGATAGCAAGCACAGCACCGACCGAAGCCGTGCCGGCGGCCCGGCCATCGCCACTCCCGATCGAGCGCTCACCCACCGCCGTCTCAATCACGCTGCCGACCGGCGAGCCGACGCCTTCCGGCTTGCAGCCACCAACACCTCCCCAGGTGATGACGTCCACTCGGGACCCGGCCCTCGTCGAGGTGCCTGTCGCCGGCTTTGAGGCGATCATTGTCGCGGCCACCAACGAGTACCGCCAGGAGCATGGCTGCTCGCCTGTCGCCGTCCATCCCCAGCTCACACTGGCCGCACAGGCGCACGCGGAGGACATGGCGCTGAACGACTTTTTCTCTCACGTGGGCTCCGGTGGCAACACCCTCGCCGACCGCGTTGCGGCCGTACGCTATCGCTATCGTCTCGTCGGCGAGAACATTGCCGCAGGCTTTGCTTCGGGGATCGACGTGGTCGACAGTTGGATGGAGAGCGAGGAGCACCGGGACAATATCCTGAACTGCGAGTTCGAGGAGATTGGCGTCGGCTATATCTTTGTCGCCGAGGACCCGGGAAACGAGACGTGGCAGTACTACTGGGTGCAGGTATTTGGCGTCGAGTTCGAGTAGTGCACTGCGGCGGCAACATCCCGACGACTGTCATTACGAGGAGCGCGCCGCGGTTGCGGGCGACAAAGCAATCGCTTCTCACAAAAGCGGGGATTGCTTCGCTCCGCTCGCAATGACAATTGCCAAAGGACTTGTGCTGGTCCGCATTAGTGCCTGCTCAGCTTGACTCTGATAGACGAGGTTTGGAGGTGAGGTTTTGAGCCAGGAGCGGTTATCATCGGCGGACGTGGTGATTGTGGGCGGCGGTATCCAGGGGCTCAGCCTGGCGTACAACCTGGCGCGGCGCGGGGTGACGGACGTGTGCGTGCTGGAGATGAAAGAGCTGGGCAGCGGGTCGTCGGGCCGGTCGGCGGCCATCGTCGGCTACCCGTTCGTCTCAGACAAGTGCCTGCCCCTCGTCGATCTGTCCTTCCAGGCGTGGATGCGGTTCGAAGCGGAGGTGGGCGCACCGCCCGGCTACGAGCCAATCGGCTGCCTCGTTCTCGCCGGCCCGGGCGAGGCCCCCTGGCTGCGGCGCCGCCACGCGCTGCTGCGCGAGATGGGGGTAGAGAGCGAGCTGTTGGGGCACGAGGCCATCGATCGCCTCACGCCGCACCTGAATCTGTCGGACATTGAGGTTGGGCTGTACAATGCG
>DATHUZ010000250.1:0-1609 GCA_035461725.1 Anaerolineae bacterium | reverse complement strand
ACCAAACCGAGAACGAAAAACAACCAATCGCCCGGGCGGGCTTCCGGCCTGCCAACGGCTCAGCCTGCCAACCGGCCCGTCTTTCGCCCCTTTGCCGGCGAGCCGGACTTTGCGCTGATGGTAGCGATCATCAACGGCAGCAAAGAGGCCGATGGGCTGGAGTGGGCGACGACGGTGGAGGATGTGGCGCGCAACTATCAGCACCTGGTCAAGAGTGACCCGGACCGCGACGTGACGTTCGTCGAGGTGAACGGGCAGGCGGTGGGCTATACGCGCGTGTGGTGGATGGAAGAGGCGGATGGCAAGCGCCTCTACTGCCACTTTGCGCACCTGCGGCCCGAGTGGCGCAGGGACGGGCTGCGGCGGTCGATGCTGCTGCGCAGTGAAGCGCGCCTGCGCGAGATCGCGGCCGACCACCCGGACGATGGAATGGGCTTTTTCCAGGCGGGCGCTTCTGACGGCGAGACGCACTGGCACGCGCTGCTGCGCGACGAGAGCTATGAGCCCGTGCGTTACGGCCTGAGCATGGTGCGCGCCAGCCTGGAGGACGTGACCGACGAGTATGTGGCGAGGTACCCGCTGCCGGAAGGGGTGGAAGTGCGCCCGGTGCGGCCAGAGCAGGTGCGCCAGATCTGGGAGGCGTCGCAAGAGGCGTTCCGCGACCACTGGGGCTTTTCCGAGGATGACTGGTCGTGGGAACAGCACCTGGCGTGGCAAGAGTCGCCCACCTACAACCCGGCCCTGTGGCAGGTGGCGTGGGAAGGCGACGAGGTGGCGGGCATGGTGCAGAACTTTATCGACGCCGCCGAGAACAAGGAGTATGAACGCCGGCGCGGCTACACCGAGGGGATCTGCGTGCGGCGCCCGTGGCGCCGGCGCGGCCTGGCGCGCGCCCTGATCGCGCGCAGCTTCCAGGTGGTCAAGGAGCAGGGCATGGCCGAGGCGTCGCTGGGCGTCGACGCCGAGAATCTGAGCGGCGCGCTGCACCTCTACAAGAGCATGGGGTTCCGCGAGGTGAAGCGGTTTACGACGTATCGCAAGCCGCTGTAGGATGGGGATTGGTAGATTGGGGATTGGTAGGCTGGGCGCACCAATCTACCAATCTACCAATCTACACGCCTACCTACTTGCCAATGCCAGGTAGCATCGACAGGAGGGTTGCGGATGAAAACGGTACAACGTCCATGGGACTGGTGGGCGTATCATTACCGGGTTGTGCACCGGGGGCAGATCCCGGGGATCGGGGAGTGGGACGACAAGCTGATCGAGCTGGTCGTGGCGGTGCTCGACCTGAACCCGGGAGACCGTGTGCTGGACCTGGCGTCGGGCAGCGGCGACCACGCGCGCCGGCTGGCGGCGCTAGGGATGGACGTGGTGGGCGTCGAGATCGCGCCCAGCCTGGTAGAGTATTCCAGGCAGCAGGCGGCCGAGCAGGGGCTGGAAACGATCGAATTTCGCGCCGGCGACATGCGCGCGATCGACTACAAGGACGAGTTCGACGCCGTGCTGCTGCTGAGCTGCAGTTTTGGCTTTTTCGACGACGAAACGAACGAGGCCATGCTGCTGCGCATCGCGCGCGCGCTCAAGCAGGACGGGGGGCGGGTGTTGA
>DATHUZ010000249.1:0-4977 GCA_035461725.1 Anaerolineae bacterium | reverse complement strand
GGAATGGGGGTTTGGCCGTGTCCACGTTGGCATCTTGATCGCCATCGTCGCCGCCGTCGTCCTGTGGCTCGTCCTGCAGCGCACCAAGTGGGGCTACGAGATCCGCGTCATCGGTGAGAACCCCACGGCAGCGCGCTATGCTGGCATCAGCCTCGTACGCAACATCTTTCTCGTCATGATCGTCAGCGGTGGACTCGCCGGGCTGGCGGGTTATGGGCAGGTCGCCGGCATCGCCTTCCGCCTGCAAAAAGGCATCGCCGTTGGCGACGGCTTTACCGCGATCATTATCGCCTGGCTCGCCAAGCTCCATCCGATCGGCGTCCTGATCGTCGCCATCCTCATGGCCGCCCTGAGCGTCGGCGGTGACCAGATTACCATCACCATGGGCCTGCCTGCCGCTATGGCCCGCGTGCTTCAGGGCGCCATCCTCTTTTTCGTCCTCGGCGGCGATATTTTCGTGCGCTACCGCCTGCGGGTCGTGCGCGCGGGCGAAGCGCAGGCGGCGTCATAGCTCGATGATGGTACCTCCCACTGTTGCGACCAGGTACCGCCGCAATGGCACAGACGAATGAGGTAACATGGACCTTGCACTCCTGATTTCAATTCTAACCGTCACCATCCAGGCTGGCACGTCGCTCGTCTTTGCATCCATCGGCGAGATTTTTACCGAGCGTGCCGGCATCCTCAACCTTGGTCTTGAGGGCGTCATGATCATGGGCGCCGTCATGGCCTTTGCCGCCTCCTACCATACCGGCAGCCTGCTCGCCGGCATCGTCGTCGCCATGCTGATCGGTGCGCTGCTGGCCTCCATCCACGCCTTTCTCACCATCACCATGCGCACCGACCAGGTCGTCACCGGCCTCGCTCTCACCCTCTTTGGCGTCGGCCTCTCCAGCTTTTTGGGCCAGAACCTGGGCCCTGAAGGCCGACCTCTCGTCGGTGAGATCGGCCCCAAGTTTGCCAAGGTCGCCATTCCGCTCCTGTCCGATATCCCCATCGTCGGCCAGGCGCTCTTTCGCCAGGATCCGCTGGTGTACGCCATGTACCTCCTTGTGCCCCTGTCCGCCTACTATATCTACCACACCCGTCCGGGCCTCCACCTGCGCGCGGTCGGCGAAAGCCCCGCCACTGCCGACGCGGTGGGCATCAGTGTCCCCCGTACCCGCTACCTCTACACGCTGCTTGGCGGCATGCTCATGGGCCTCGGCGGTGCGCACCTGTCACTTGCCTACACCCCCGGCTGGACCGAAAACCTGACGGGCGGCCGCGGCTGGATCGCCGTCGCCCTCGTCATCTTTGCCACCTGGGACCCGTGGCGTGCCGTTGTCGGTGCCGTTCTGTTCGGCGGCGTAAACGCCGTCCAGTTCCGCCTCCAGGCAGCCGGCACCACCATCCCGGCCGCCTTTCTCGGCATGATGCCCTACGTGTTCACCATCGTCGTCCTGGTCATCATCACCTGGTGGGAAGCTTTCAGCAAGCGCGTCGGCGCCCCCGCCGCCCTCGGCCAACCCTACGTACGCGAAGAACGCGGCTGACCTGCCCACATTGACACCATCCCCTCAACCATGATATAATACCTCCATCAAAAAAGAGGTTTTCCGAGCGCGGATGGAATACCGAGACTACTATCACATCCTGGGCGTGCCGCGCGGCGCCTCTGACCAAGAGATCAAGCGCGCCTATCGTCACTTGGCGCGTGAACTGCACCCCGACCGCAACCCGAACAACAGCAGAGCGGAGGAAAGGTTCAAGCAGATCAACGAGGCATACCAGGTCTTGGGCGATCCCGAAAAGCGGGCCAAGTATGACCGCCTTGGAGCCAACTGGCGCCAATGGGAGCGCATGGGAGGTAGTCCGCAAAATTTCGACTTTGGACAGTGGTTTTCAAGTGCCACCGGCGGCACACGCCCTGAACACGCCAACGTGGACGATCTTGTGGGCGAACGTGGCGGCTTTTCCGATTTTTTCCAGAGCATCTTTGGGGGAGGAACCCCGGGTCCTGCCGGACATCGCCGGCAAGGCCAGCCAGCTCCCCCAGCAGCTCGCGAGCAGGCGGTCGACGTGACACTCGAAGAAGCATACAGCGGTACCAGCCGCGTCATCCAGGTCGATGGCCGCCGCGTCGAAGCTTCTCTCCCACCCGGTGTCACCACCGGTTCACGGGTGCGCCTCGCCCTGCCCGGCGGCGATCTCTTTTTGCGTGTCAACGTCCTGCCCCACGAAGCCTTCACACGCCAGGGCGACGACCTTTACCGTGACCTGGACGTGGACGTGTACACGGCCGTCCTTGGCGGCCAAGTTCGCGTCCCCACCCTCTCCGGTGCCGTGCGGCTCAAGGTACCTCCAGACACCCAGGGCGGGCGCACCTTTCGCATCCGCGCGCAGGGCATGCCCGTGCTGGGCGATCCGAAGCGAAAAGGCGACCTGTTCGCCCGCGTGCAGATCGTCATCCCCGAGAAAATCGGCGAGCGTGAGCGGGCCCTCTTTCGCGAGCTGAGGCGGCTTGGCGAGTCAAAAGATGGAGGATCATAACCACCTCATGAACAAGAGATTAGGATTGTTGCTTCTCGTCGGCCTCGTCCTGTGGAGCGGCGTGGCCTGCAACGTGTCCGAGATAGCCAGGCGCATGGCCACACCGACTCCCGCGTCTATCGTAGCCACCCAGGCCCCTGCCCCTGGCACCGATGCCACTCAGGAAGCAGGCGCGGCGACACCGGTCGTCGTCGTCCTCACGCCAACCCCCTTGCCGCCCGACGTGATGGCCGGCGCCGACATGGCCGAGCAGCTCGTGATCAACGTCTATGCACGCGTCAGCCCGGCCGTCGTGTGTATCACCGCGCCGCTGCAATTCGGCTCGTGCATCGGCTCGGGCTTTGTCATCGACACCGAAGGGCACATCGTGACCAACAACCACGTCGCCACCGCCGCGGAAGAGCTGCTCGTCACCCTTGCTGATGAGCACACGGTGCCGGCCGAGCTGATCGGCACCGACTCGGGCACAGACCTCGCCGTGCTCAAGATCGACGTCCCCGCCGACCAGTTGGTCGTGGCCGAGCTCGGCGATTCGTCCTCGATCCAGGTCGGCCAACGCGCCATCGCCATCGGCAACCCCTTTGGCCTCGAGCGCACCGTTACCACCGGTGTCGTCAGCTCCGTAGGCCGCACCCTGCCGCGCGACGACAGCCTCTTCCAGATCGCCAACGTGATCCAAACCGACGCGGCGATCAATCCCGGCAACTCGGGTGGCCCCCTGCTCGACTCGAATGGGCGCGTCATCGGCGTCAACACCGCGATCCGCTCCGTCACCGGCGTCAACTCTGGAGTCGGATTCGCCATTCCCGTCGATATTGTGCGCCGCGTCGTCCCCGAGCTGATCGCCGCCGGCAGGTACCGCCACCCGTGGGTCGGCGTGTCGGGCCTGACACTGACGAGCGAGGTGGTCGAGGCACTGGAGCTACCCGTGGAAAACGGCGTGCTGGTCCTGTCTATCGAGCCCGACAGCCCGGCCGAGACCGCGGGCCTGCGCGGCGGCAACCGCACCGTCGAGGTGCTCGGGCGCGTGCTGAATGCAGGTGGGGATATCCTGGTGGGGATTGAGGACGTAGAGGTCAAGCGCTTTGACGATCTGATCAACTACCTGGCTACCTTCGCTCAGGTAGGAGACGTCGTTACCGTCACCATCGTTCGCGACGGCGAGCGCCAGGAGATCCCGGTCACGCTGACCGCGCGTCCTGACAATCGATAACAATGCGGCCGGCAGGAGACGAGCAAGCCCTGCCGCGCCAATCGACGCCAGGCTGCGCCTACTGTGTGCACCTGGCATTACAAGTCACGTAAGGAGGGCAAAGTGTTCACAGATCAAGATCTGAACGAGCTGGTGCATTTCCGATCTGATGGGTCCCCCGTTCTGAGTCTCTACCTCAACGTCGACCCCACGCAGCACTCGAGTGACCAGTACAAGCTCACTCTGCGCTCGCTCCTGCGAGAAGTGGCCGGTGAGGCTCATCCCAAAGACATCGAAGCCATAGAGCGTTTTTTCGATTTTGAGTATGATTGGCAAGGCAAGGGCATTGCCGTGTTTACCTGCCACGACGCCAACTTCTGGCGAAGCTACCCACTCGCCGTGCCGGTGCACAACTATGCGTACGTCACCCACCGGCCCTACCTCAAGCCGCTTACCGACGTCCTCGACGCCTATGGGCGCTACGGTGTGATCCTGGTCGACAGCGCTGGTGCGCGTTTGTTCCTCTTTAATCTGGGTGAGCTGGAAGAAGCCACGGGCACCTTGGGTGAAGAGGTGCGCCGCACCAAGCATGGCGGGGCTTCTGGTGTTGCCGGCATGCGCGGCGGAGTGACCGCACGCACCGCCCGCCGCGATGAGGAGATCATTCAGCGCAATCTCAAAGAGGTTGCCGACACAGCGATTTCCTTCTGCAACAAAAACGGCTGCCAGCGCCTCGTCGTTGGTGGCACCGAGGCCAACCTCAGCCAGTTCCTCGATGTGCTGCCCAAAGCACTTCAGGACCAGGTGATCGGGACTTTTTCGATCGACGTGGGCGCGCCCGTCGGCGAAGTACAGGCAAGGTCGATGGACCTGATCGAGGACGTGGCAGAGCGGCGCGAGGAAGAGCTCGTCGACACCGTGATCGCGGGGTGGAAGCGCGGGGCAGGCGGAGCCGCCGGGCTGTCCGACACTTTGACCACACTGCAGGAGCACCGTGCCGCCGTTCTCCTCGTGTCTGCCGGTTTTGAAGCAAGCGGCTACCGCTGCAGGAGCTGCCGCTATCTGCAGCTCGACAAGAGCGAGGAGTGCCCCTTGTGCGGCGGTGAGATCGAGCCGGTGGAAGACCTGGTCGACACCATGACCCATCGCGCCCTGGAGCAAGGCGTCGAGGTCGAGATTGTGCGTGGCAGCCAGAAACTGGAGGAGGCAGGCTCGATCGGCGCCCTCCTGCGCTACTAGCGTGCCACAACCCT
>DATHUZ010000248.1:0-5473 GCA_035461725.1 Anaerolineae bacterium | reverse complement strand
CGGGCCCGCCCCGCCACGGGCGACAGGTGGAAACCTATCACCTGCGTCGGCAGCTGGCCAGGATATTTCTGCTGCTCGCTGCCACCATGTTCCTCGCCCTGCTCATCCTGGCTCTGCGCGGCGGCACGTAGCGGGCGAGAGGGCGGGACGATGGGCGAGCCGGTCTTTTTTGGTGTGCTGCTGGTTGCCGGTATCCTCCTCTTTGCCCTTGGGTTTTGGCTCTGGTTGCGCGCACGCGCGGGACAGCGCGACGCAGGCTTGCCCGCAGGCCGGGTTACCTACGTCGATACCGGGGCGTGGAAGCGGGCAGAGCGCCCGCTTTTTTCGAACCAGCACCGTCTCACGGGCCGGCCCGATTACCTGGTGCGTATGCGCGATAGTGTGATCCCGGTCGAGGTCAAGTCGGGCGCGGCGCCCGTCCGGCCTTACGAAGCGCACGTCCTGCAGTTGGCCGCCTACTGCCTGCTGGTCGAAGAGGTGGAAGCGCGCACGGTGCCCTACGGTATCATCAAGTATGACGACCGGGCGTTCGAGATCGACTATACCCCGGCGCTGCGCGGTCGCCTGCTCGACACACTCGACGCCATGTGGGTCGGCCTGCAAGCGCCCGATCTGCAGCGCAATCATCGTGACGCTCGCCGCTGCGCGGCATGCGGGTACCGCGAAGGGTGTGAACAGCGGTTGGGCTAGCCGCCGCGCACCTCCACACCGTGGAAGCGTGCCGGCGCGGCACCGTGCGCCACGTCGGCAATCTGCATCGGCTCGCCCTTGGCGCAGCTCGGCAGCCCCCACAACTGCCAGTACCTCTCGTCGCACACGGCGTCGCACCGGTTCCAGAAGCGCGGCGTGACGTCGGTGTAGCTCGCGTCGCGCAGCAGCCGGCCCAGCTTGCCCCCCTTGATTTCGTAGGCCACTTCGCACCCAAAGTGAAAGTTGAGCCGCTTGTCGTCGAGGCTCCAGCTTTTGGGCGTGTCGAGCAAGAGGCCGTCGTCGGTGGCAGCGATCATCTCTTCCAGGTCCCACGTGCCGGGGTCGAGGCTGATGTTGGTCATGCGGATGAGTGGCAGCCGCGCCCAGCCATCGGCACGCATGGTGCCGTTGCTAAAGGGCAGCGGCGGCTTGGGCACGACCGTCGGGGTGTGGTGCGCCAGCCACCACGCCGTTTCGCGCGACGCCAAATAGTTGACAAACCGTCCTTCCTCGATCACGGGAAAACTCTCGGCCGGGGTGCCTTCGTCGTCCCAGCCAAAAGTGCCGAGGCCGCGCGGCAGCGTGGCATCGGCGGTGATGCTAATGGCGGGCGAGCCGTATTGCAGCAGGCCAAGCTGCTCGATCGTCATAAAGCTGGTGCCGGCGAACGACGCCTCTGTGCCCAGCACGCGGTCCAGCTCGATGGGATGGCCACAGCTCTCGTGCACCTGGAGGGCCAGCATCGAGCTGCCCAGGATCACGGTGCGCGGGCCGGACGGGCAGACGGGCGCGGCGAGGAGCGCGCCTGCTTCTTCGGCACACCGCTCTGCCTGGGCCGCCAGGTCGAGCTCGCGGATGAACTCGTACCCGGCCTGTGCATGGTTGGCAAAGCTGCGCCGCTGAAAAGCGCCCTCTCCGACGGCGGTCGCCGCCACGCCGCCGCCGGTCTCTACCAGCGTCTGCGCCAGCCGGCTTCCCTCGGTGCTGACGAACCGTTTTTGCTCGCGCACAAAGCGCAGAGTTGCCTCTGCGACGCGCACGGTGGGGCGTCGCTGCATGGCCTGGCAGCACTCGACGAGCAGGGCCATCCGCTCGTCTGCCGGCACGCCGAATGCGTCCTGCTCTACAGTTGCCGAGTACTCGCCGGCTTCTGGAGGTCTGGGCGGCAGGGTGACACGTTCCGCCTGGACCCGGGCACTGGCCCGTGCGATCTCGACGGCACGTGCCACCGTTTCACCGGCAGCCTCCGTGCTGAAATCACCGGTCGCCGCAAAGCCCCACGCCCCGTCGACGAGCACACGCACGCCGATGCCGGCGTCTTCGATCGTGATCAAGCGCTCGGGGTGGGCGTTTTTGACACTCATCTCCTCGCGGCGCCTCTCGACGACGCGCACGTCCGCATACTCGATCCCTGGCTGCCGTGCCAGCTCCAATGTGTTCAGTGCGAACTGCTCCATGGTCTGCCCCTCCTGCTCCCAACTGACTCGATCCAGATTCTAACAGAGATCGTGCATGGGCGCAATCGCAGGTGGCTGCTTGTTCGCGGCTCGACCCCAGGCCCATGCAGAAATTTTAGCCGAATCACGCCGTCAACCCCTCAACGCTTCCCCGATCTATGGTATACTGGAACTGGCACGCGAGCTATGCTCGCGCGTGAGCTATGCTCGCACGCGTCACCAACCTGCAGGAAAGTGGGATTGACGCGATGGGCAAAGTGTGCTACACTCGCAAACGCCGGTAGACCGAGGGAGAGTGCGCGACGCGCAGCGAGACCAGGAGACAATGGAGGCAGGAAGCATGGACGCTGGAGCAAAGCAGGACAAACGTGTTCTGGTGTTGTCGGGCGGCGGGGGACGTGGCGCCTACCACGTCGGGGTGCTCGAGTACCTGGAGCAGGTCGGCTGGCGACCCGACGTGATCGTAGGCTCCTCAGTGGGAGCCGTGAACGCCGCGGCCCTCGGATCGGGCGTGCCGGTGCGCGGGCTCAAGTCGCGCTGGCTCGATCTGGCGACGGAGGATGTGCAAAAGATGCGCGTGGACGACGTGCTCCTGGACAACCTGCTCCGCCGGCGCGACCACGTGTTCGACCTGACGCCGTGGCCCGAGACGTTGATGGGCCGCTCGCGTAAATGGGAAGGGCGAGCCTGGTTCAACCCCGACGTGGTCAACAGCCCCGACGCGCCCTACCAGGTGCACGTGACGGCGGTGAACGCCAGGTCGGCGCGGCTCGAGTTCTTTACCAACCGTGTGGGCAACAGCCCCGAGCACTGTTCGGGGCTGCGACTGGAACACGTGCTCGCCAGCTTTTCCATCCCTCTCTGGTACGGCCCAACCGACGTCGACGGCGTGCCTTACTGGGATGGAGGCACGCTGGCCAACACACCCTTCCGGCGTGCTCTCGAGCTCGGCGCGACCGAGATCGTCGTCGCCACCATGGTGCCGTGGCCCGAGCGTCCACTCTACAACTACCAGCGGCCGGGCTACATACAAGAGATCGAGCCCGAGCTGCTGGTGGTCGCGCAGGAGCTGTGGAACGCATTCGAGCCGGCGCTCGATGCCATGCTGACCGAGACGGTGTGGCGCGACTATTTGCTATACAAGGCCGAGCTGGAAGCAGGCTGTTATCCTGACCTGAAGTGGCTCGAGATCGTGGCGCCCGACCACTATTTGACGGTGGGCCTGATGACGCATTACCAGCTCGAGTATCACAAGCACCTGATGGAGCTTGGTTATTGGGATGCCAAGAAGGATTTGGCGACAGTGTTGCCGTTGGGCGATTCGTAGATTGGGCCATCGGGAATCGGGGAGCCGGTAACCGGAGCCTGATACCCGCTACCCGATACCTGAGACCCTGCAGGAAAGGAATGCTGGAAGAAAAGTCGGAACGACTGCAAAAAGTGATGGCGCGCGCGGGCGTGGCGTCGCGGCGCAAGTGCGAGAACCTGATCGCCGCCGGGCGGGTGACGGTGAATGGCCAGGTGGTGACCCGGCTGGGGACAAGGGTGGATCCGGAGCGCGACGAGGTGCGGGTAGACGGGCGGGCGGTGCACGTTGCGACCTTGGGTCAGGCGGCTTCCGAGGAGCGAGTGTACGTGCTGCTCAACAAGCCCGCCGGGGTGATCTCGGCGATGAGTGACCCGCGTGGCAGAAGGGCACTGGGCGACCTGGTGTCACTGTCGGGCCGCATGCCCTCGGCCCGCATCTTTCCTGTGGGACGGCTCGATTACGAGAGTGAGGGCCTGATCCTGCTGACGAATGATGGTGAGCTGGCGAACCTGCTCACCCACCCACGTTACGAGCACGACAAAGAGTACCGCGTGGTGGTGGACGGCAGATTACCGGACGAAGCGGTGGATGCGTGGCGCCGCGGACTAGATCTCGATGGCAAGCGCACGGCTCCTGCCGAGGTAGAGGTGGTAAGCCGCACTGCGTCGACAACCGAGCTGCGGATCGTGATGCACGAGGGGCGCAAGCGCCAGATCCGGCGGGTGGCGGACCTGTTGGGACACCCGGTGCGCGAGCTGGTGCGGATGCGCATCGGCCCACTCAAGCTGGGAGGCCTCGACGTGGGGCAGTGGCGTTACCTGACAGAGCGCGAAGTGCAGAGCCTGCAAGCGCTCAAGCCGTGATCAAGGAGAGGGAGGAGGAGGCATAGGACTGTTGGAGATGACGATTGCAATTGATGGCCCGGCGGCGTCGGGCAAGAGCACGGTGGGTTGCTTGCTGGCAGAGCGGCTGGGATACGTGTACCTCGACACCGGGGTGATGTACCGCGCGGTGACGTGCGTGGCGCTGGCACGTGGGATCCCGATCGAGGATGAAGCGGCGGTGACGCAGCTTGCTTCCACGCTCCGGATCGACATCGAGCGCCCGTCGTCGGCCGATGACGGCCGGCAGTACACTGTCCTGGCCGATGGCGACGACGTGACCTGGGAGATCCGCCGGCCGGAAGTGGACCATGGCGTGTCGCCCGTGTCGGCGTACGAGGGGGTGCGGGCAGCCCTCACCATTCAGCAGCGGCGCATCGGCGACCAGGGAGGCGTGGTGATGGTGGGGCGTGACATCGGCACTGTCGTGCTGCCCCACGCCGACGTGAAGGTTTACCTCGATGCCACCTTGGAAGAGCGGGCGGGCCGGCGCTACCGGGAGGTGATCGCGCGCGGCGAGGCGGCCGACTTTTGCACGGTGCTCGCCCAGGTGCGCCGCCGCGACGAGATCGACAGCAGCCGCGCGCTCGCGCCCCTGCGCCCGGCTGGCGACGCCTTGATTCTCGACACCACTCCCTTCCAGGTGGAGCAGGTGCTGGAGCGCGTGCTGGCACTGGTCGCGTCCAGGGCTGGTGTCGCGGAAGTGGATGCGGAAGAAGACGGCCTTTCGGACGTGGCCGGCGCTTCGGCGACGCATCATGCCGGGGTGGCGTGAGCAAGACACGGCCATCGGGCGGACCTGAGTACCCATCGGGCGGAATCATCGAGTCGGTCGAGCCCGGCAGTGCCGGCGCTCGGGCACGGCTTCGCCCGGGTGATAGGCTGATCGCCATCGACGGGCATCGCCTGCGCGACGTGATCGACGTCCAGTTCTATGGCGCCGACGAGGTGCTGGAGCTGCTGGTCGAGCGGGACGGCAAACGCCGCCGCGTAGTGGTAAAGCGCAAGTATGGCCAGGACCTCGGCCTGAACTTTACCAACCCCACGTTTGACGTCGACGTGCGGCACTGTGCCAACAACTGCGACTTTTGTTTCGTCAAGCAAAATCCGCGCGGCATGCGCCGCTCGCTCCATGT
>DATHUZ010000247.1:0-3177 GCA_035461725.1 Anaerolineae bacterium | reverse complement strand
TCAAGCCCCGGGCTGCCTGCTGGTCCATGAAAGAATCGATGTCTCTCACACTCACCTCGCCAGGAGGCTTGTCACCCACGTGCTGGACAAAGATCCGCATGTCGCTCATGTAGTGCTTGGGTGTGCTGCGGTCGCCGTACCTGCGCTGCAAATAACGTTCGAATCGGTTGATAGTCTCGTGCATGTCGACTCCTTGTCGTGGCATTATACCACGTATCGAGTCGACTCAGTGTAAACATGGTTAACATGGTTAACATGGTTAACATGTTGGGCATGGTTAGCGCCAATAAGGGTGATGCCTTGCGTGCTTTGGCTTCGACTCGCGCTGCATCCGTCGGCCAGTGGCTCGAATTCGGCCCCTACACAAGCGGGATGCACCGCGCCGCGGCCGGGCCGCCGCTGCCTTCCTGGCACACCTGTTCGACTGCCCCCCTCCGTCGTTGCACAACGAGAAGAAGCGTGGTATAATGCCCACCATCGAGCGGGCTCACCCCCGTCAGGAGAAGGGAGAACCGATGGAACAACTGCTCATCTACCTACCCTTCCTGGCCCTCGTCGTCGCCGCCAACGTCGCCGAGCGCCACAGGGTGGCTCCCTATCGTATCGCCGACCCGCAGCTCAACGAGCTTGCGAGCGTGGTGATTCGTTACGCACCTGAGGCACTCCTCACCATCGTCAACGTCTCACTCATGGGCCTCGGCATCCTCGCCGCCGTCGCCGGCCAGATTGGATTGCTCACCGCTGCCCCCGGTACCGGCGGCACCCTGCTCGACATCAACTGGGTCGGCGCCGCCGCCACCATGTTTCTCACCGGCGCGCTTGGCTTCCTGCCCTTGCTTCGCCCCGTGCGCGTCTGGCTTGCCCGCCGGCTCGACATCGACCCCGACTCGGACGTGCACATGACCGCCCTCGCCTTTGCCGCCTACCAGATCGGTCTCAGCCTCAGCCAGCTAGCCCTCATCGGCAGCCTCGAGACCCTCGCGGCCACCGGTCTCGTGCTCGACGAGTGGGACATCCTGCTCAGCGGCATCCCTCTCTTTCTCTTTGCCCTGCTCGGCATCGGCCTCTGGATTCGGCGCTCTGCAGGCGTGGCCGCCCCTCGCCTCGGGCTGGTGCGCCCCACCGCTCGCCAGCTCCTGGCCGTGCCCGCCCTGATCGTCCTCTTTCTCGCCGTCGACTATGCCGTGGCCGAGGTCTGGTCGGCCATCGACCCTGCGGGCTATTCGCTGCTCGACGAATTTACCGAAAGCCTCTATGGGAACCTGGCGACCGCGACGGGCGCTTTGGTTCTCGGGCTGTCTGCCGGCATCAGCGAGGAGCTCCTCTTTCGGGGTGCGGTCCAGCCGCGCCTCGGCCTCCTGCTCGCCACCATCCTCTTCACCATCGGCCACATCCAGTACGGCGTGACACCCGTCACCGTCGAGGTCTTTTTTATTGGCCTCGTCCTCGGCATCACCCGCAGCCGCGCCAACACCACCGTCGCCATTCTCGTCCATGCCGGCTACAACGCCATCGGCACCTTGATCGAGATGATCTGATATGGCGAACCGAGATCTTCAGGCTGACACCGGTTCTCTGGCCCGGCGCTTGAGCCGCCTCCGCTCGGTTCGGGGCCTGCGCCACGGTGTCTCCATCCCCCCTGATGGAGCGGCGCCGCCCGGTGCGCGCCTCGCGCCGCATCCGCCTCGCGGCGTCCGGGGCATCGAGGACCTCCTGTCCGGCGAGCTCCTCTCCACCCGCCACGGCACTTGTTTCCTGCACCGTGAGGCGTACCCCCTCAGCCACCCCCACGGTCACCTCTCTCTCTCAAGCCTCGTAGCGCATCCCCCCACCCATCCCGCCCTGCTCGCGCGCGACGAGCGCCTGGCCGCTGTCGACCTGCGGCGCCTCGCCTTCGTCGACACCGAAACCACCGGCCTGGCCGGCGGCACCGGCACCTACGCCTTTCTCATCGGCGTTGGCCTCTTTCGCGACGAGGCCTTTGAGCTATACCAATTCTTTATGCGCGACTATGTCGAAGAGCCCGCCCAGCTCACGGCGCTCGGCGAGCTGCTTGACAGCATGGAGGCCGTCGTCAGCTTTAACGGCAAAAGCTTCGACCTGCCGCTGCTCGAGACCCGGTTTCTCATGGCCCGCCAGCCGCCACGCCTCGTCGGCGCGCCCCACCTCGACCTGCTGCCCGTTGCCCGGCGTCTCTGGAAGTACCGCCTCGAATCATGCGCCCTCTCCGCACTCGAGCCCGCCGTGCTCGGTGTGCGGCGCACCCGGGCCGACGTGCCCGGCTGGCTCATCCCGTCGCTCTATGCCGACTATGCCCGCACCGGCGATGCGTCCGAGATGCCGCGCATCTTTTATCACAACGCGCAGGATATCCTATCGCTTGTCACCCTGGCGGCACACCTCTGCGATATCGTCGCCGAGCCGGCCCTCTACGACGCCACCCTGCCCGGCGAGGATCTGTACGGGCTCGGCCGTCTGCTCCTCGACCTTGGCGACACCCGGCGCGCCGAAGCGGCCTACGTCCGTGCCGCGTCCGAGTGCCGCAACCACGTCGGCGAGCGGGCCATGCGCGACCTGGCCGCCCTCCTCAAGCGCCAGGAGCGCCGTGACCAGGCCGTGGCCTGGTGGCAGTCACTCTCCGCCACCTACGACAGTGTCGAGGCCTGCGAGGAGCTCGCCAAGCACCACGAATGGCACACCGGCGACCTGCCACAGGCGGTCGCGTGGACCGAGCGCGCTCTCGCGCTCACCCACGCCTGGCCGCCCGGTTCCCGGCGCCGCGACACCCTCGCCGCCCTGGAACACCGCCTCGCCCGTCTCCAGCGCAAGCAATAAAACAAACCCCCGGCCTACCGCCCCAGAAACTCGTCCCACATATGCTCCGGCACCAACACCGCCACCACCCGCCCGCGCGCGCACACCTCTCCGCCCGCCGACAGGTCCGTATTCACCACCACCTTGCGCCCCTTGATCTCTTCCACCGTCGCGCGCAGCTCCAACACCTCGTCGATCGGCGTCGGCTTCACATAGTCCACGTGCAGCGACCCCGTCACAAACCGCAGCGCCGGCTCGCTGTCCATCGCCCGTCCCTGGTGCCGGTACATCGCCGCCGCCGCCGTTCCCGTGCTGTGGCAGTCGATCAGCGACGCGATCAGCCCTCCGTACACGTATCCCGGT
>DATHUZ010000246.1:0-4563 GCA_035461725.1 Anaerolineae bacterium | reverse complement strand
ATGGTCCTTGTCCGTGCCGCCGATGATATAGATCGCCGGGCCCCGCCCCGTGCCGTCGTCCAGCACCAGGTTGGCGTTGTAATTCGACACGTCCTCATAGATGTTGGCGCCCGTGTCTGTGTATTGGTTCGTCAGCGGGTCGAACATCCAGATATCGGGCGACTCGGTGCCCGGCGACGTTCGGCCGCCCGGGAAATAGATCTTGTTCGCCCACGGCTCGGCTACCGGCCCCGGCACAAACGCGCCATCGTGCCGGGCGTACTGGAACCCGGCCGGGGGAAAAGGCCCCGTCTGCCACACTCCTGCCTCAGCAGGCGCGAGGGTCGTGGCATGGGGTGGGGCAGACACGTGGATCGGCGACGCCGATCCATCCCGCGGGCCGGTCGGCGAGCCCGGGTCGACGACCCGGTCGCCCGCCGCGGCATAGTCCGCCGGCGCCGCCATCGACACCGGCAGCACCAGCAGCACCAGGCAAAGCAAAAGAGTGATCGACACCACGGAATTCTGTTTCAACGTCCTCCTCCTCGAGAGCAAATTCTGCCGGCCACGCCGGCGGCGATCGTCGGTACAACGATCGATAGCCAGTATAACACGCCCCGCATGCCCTGTCAAAGCCCTCCGCCCGGCCAAGTATCGCGCAAAATCATGTAGCATAACCCTCCGGTCTTTGTGCTTGCCGCCATAGCCATCGCCGGCACCTTTCTCCTTGCCCGGACCTTTCGTTGCGAATAAAGCGAAAATTTTAACCTAATAACGGGCGTCAAGCACTCAACAACTCGCCTTTTTGGTGTATAATAGAGGCGAGATGGCAAGTACACTCTGGCACGCCGGCTCGACATTCATCAGCTCCCGGCCCCCGATCCCGACCCCGGGGCTTGATTCCAAAAAAAGAGGTACCGGTACATGGGAGGTTGGCATCTGTCGCCTACTCCAGGGCGATTGACAACCCGGTCTCACACGGCTATAATCAACACACTTATGGATCATCAAGATCACGTAAACCTGCTGCGAGACGGAGTGCCCACACCGGGCGGCGTGTGGGCCGACCTTGGCTCAGGCACTGGCGCCTTTACCCTCGCCCTCGCCCAACTCATCAACCCGGCTGTGCCGCAATCCTCTGGACTGTGTCCCCTCGAGATCTATTCCATCGACCGCGACGCAGGCGCTCTCCGCACGCAGAAAAAGCGAATGTCTATCCACTTCCCCCACCTCACCGTCCACTACCTCACCGCCGACTTTACCCGCCCCCTCGACCTGCCCCCCCTCGACGGCATCGTCATGGCCAACTCGCTCCACTTTGTGCGCGACAAGGACCCCGTCCTCCACCTCCTGCGCGGCTACCTGCGTCCTGGCGGCCGCCTGCTCATCGTCGAGTACGACACCGACCGCGGCAACGCCTGGGTGCCCCATCCCATCTCCTACGAAACGTGGTCCACCCTCGCCGCCCGCGCCGGCTTGGTCGGCACCCGCCTGCTCCACATCCGGCCCAGCCGCTTCCTCGGCCGCATCTACTCGGCCCTCAGCCTGGTTGACGACACTGAGCATGCCCAGGCCTCCAATACTCGGCCGGGCAGCCGGGCCTTCGGAGACATAGAGGTACAGAGCGACACAGAGATACGCGCAAATACTGACCAAACTCTCCGTGTATCTCCGTTTGTCCCTGTGTATCTCTGTGTAACAAGCTATACTACACCCGCGTAGCAAAAAGATCGGATACAGATCTCGTGGACGGAAGTGGTGGTTGGGGAAGTTTCATTCGCTACGACGAAAGCCAGGGCCGGCCTGCGGTCACCCGCTCCCTGGTGCGCCGCGTCGCCGCCTACGCCCGTCCCTACCGGCTGTCCATCGTCGCCATGATCGGCCTCATCGGTCTCGCCTCGCTCATCCAGCTCATCCCGCCCCTCCTCTTTCGCGAGTTGATCGACGTCGTGCTCCCCACCCGCGACGTGCCCCGCCTCAACATGCTGGCCCTGGCCCTCATCGCCATCCCCGTCGTCAGCGGCCTGCTCGGCGTCGCCGAGCGCTACCTCAGCGCCCGCATCGGCGAGGGCATTATCTACGACCTCAGGCAAGAGATGTACACCCACCTGGCCCGCATGTCTCTCCGCTTCTTTACCCACACCAAGGCCGGAGAGATTATGTCACGCTTTAACAACGACGTCGTCGGCGCCCAGACCGCCGTCACCGGCACCCTGCCCAACATCTTTACCAACGGCATCACCCTCGTCTCCACCCTCCTCGTCATGATCTCCATCGAGTGGCGCCTGGCCATCCTCTCCGTCGCCGTTCTCCCTCTCTTTCTCCTCCCCTCGCGCCGCGTCGGCCGCATCCTGCGCCGCCTCCGCCGCGATGCCATGGAGTACAACGCCGACATGAGCAACATCGTCGGCGAGACCTTGAGCATCAGTGGCGCCCTGCTGGTCAAAACCTTTGGCCGCATGCGCGACGAAGTAGCCCGCTTTCGCACCTCGAACCGCCAGGTGCGCGACATCGGCGTCCGCCGTGCCCTCGTCGGCCGCTGGTTCTTTCTCGGCCTCTCCATCGCCGGCGCCATCGGCACCGCCCTCATCTACTGGGTCGGCGGCCACCTCGTATTGGATGGCGCCATCAGCATCGGCACCATCGTCGCCTTTTCCGCCTACCTCACCCGCCTCTACCAGCCCATCTCCGCCCTCTCCAACGTCCAGGTCGAGTTTGCCACGTCGATGGTCAGCTTTGAGCGCGTGTTCGAGTACCTCGACCTGCCCGTCGAGATCGACGACCGCCCCGGTGCCATCGCCCTGGACCGGGTGCGCGGCCACGTCGCCTTCCACGACGTATCCTTCAGCTACCTGCCGCCGGACGTGCGCGACACGGCGCCCGAGCAGAGCCTGCCTACCACTGCGCCTCCAGGCACCGACGGGGCAGATGACGATGAAACGGTCGAGATCGTTAGCCCTGCCATGACCCGCCGCTGGGCCCTGCGCGAGGTCTCTTTCGACATCGAGCCCGGCCAGCTTGCCGCCCTCGTCGGCCCCAGCGGCGCCGGCAAGACCACCATCACTTACCTCCTGCCCCGCCTCTACGACCCCACCGAGGGCTCGATCACCATCGACGGTCACGACCTGCGCGACGTCACCCAGGAATCACTCGCCCGCCAGATCGGCATGGTCACGCAGGAGACCTACCTCTTTCACGACACCGTGCGCGCCAACCTGCTCTACGCCCGCCCCGGCGCGGCCCAGTCCGAGCTGGAGGCCGCCTGCCGCGCCGCCAACATCCACGATTTTATCGCCGGCCTGCCCGACGGCTACGACACCCTCGTCGGCGAGCGTGGCTACCGCCTCAGTGGCGGCGAGAAGCAGCGCCTCGCCATCGCCCGCGTCATCCTCAAGGACCCCTGCCTCCTCGTCCTCGACGAGGCCACGTCCCACCTCGACTCGCAGAGCGAGGCCCTCATCCAGGCTGCCCTCGAGCCGCTGCTCGAGGGCCGCACCAGCCTCGTCATCGCCCACCGGCTCTCCACCATCCTCGCCGCCGACCAGATCCTCGTCCTCGAGGAGGGACGCCTGGTCGAATCGGGCACCCACGCCGAGCTGCTCGCCAGCGGCGGCCTGTACGCCGACCTCTTTGAGACCCAGTTCCGTATCCGCGTGGATGCTCCCGACATTGCCGAGATCGAGTCCCTGCCACCCGACCGGCAAGCAGCAGTCGATGCACGGCGAGAGTGAGCGCACCGTGTCTCAGCAGATCGGCACCCTGAACGAAGGCCCGCTCCACGCCGCCCTCAAAGCCTGGTACGCCCGCCCCGGCGATGCGCTCGAGGTGCAGGTGTCCGGCTATGTCGTCGACATTGTCCGCGGCGACCTCCTGATCGAAGTCCAGACCGGCAGCTTTGCCGCCATCAAAAACAAGCTCCTGGCGCTCACCGCCGTCCACCCGCTGCGCCTCGTCTACCCCGTGCCGCGCGACCGGTGGCTCGTGCGAGTCGACGCCGGTGGCACCCGCCTCAGCCGCCGCAAGTCACCCAAGCATGGCGGCGTAGAGGACGTGTTCGCCGCGCTCGTCAGCTTTCCGCACCTCCTCGCCCGTCCCAACTTTTCCCTCGACGTCGTCGTCACCCGTGAAGAAGAGATCCGCCGCCACGAGCCGGGCCGCGCCTGGCGCCGCCGCGGCTGGGTCACCGTCGAGCGCCGCCTGCTCGAGGTCGTCGACCATCGCCTCTTCGAGACCCCCGCGTCCCTTGCCGGCCTCCTCCCCACCGCCCTGCCCGACCCCTTCACCACCGCCGACCTCGCTCGCGCCCTCGGCCGCCCCCGCTGGCTCGCCCAGAAAATGGCCTACTGCCTGCGCCACATGGACCTCATCACCCCCGACGGCCACCAGGGCCGCTCCGTCCTCTACACCCGCCCCAACCCACCACGCTCATGAAACACTCATCCCGCATCATCCTCCTCCTGCTCTTCATCCTCCTCGATCTCGCCGTCGTCGCCGCCGCCCTCTCCCTCATCGCCACCCGGCCTCAGCCGGTCCCGACCCCCGCCCCTGCCACTTCGCAACTCGCCCACTCTCCCACTCCTTCAC
>DATHUZ010000245.1:0-4779 GCA_035461725.1 Anaerolineae bacterium | reverse complement strand
CCGCCCAGTGGCGCTCACCTGGTCGCTGTCACGGATAGACCTGGAATCGGATCGGTTGATCGAACTGCACGCCGGGCGCGCCGCTGATGAACAGGTCGGGGTCAAAGTCAATGACCGCGCGCGCAAAGCCGGCGAACTGGGGGGCATTGACGTGGGGCGGTGCCGCCCCCAGCAGGCGGGCGGTGATGTTCATCTCGTACATGCCGGCAGTGTTGGCCGTAAAGCCCAGAACGTCGACGTACACAAACTGGCCGGGGATGAGGTGCGTTCCCGCGCCATTGTGCACGACGTTCATGTTTCCCGGACCCAGCGTCCAGGTGGTGAGGTTACCCGTCTGGTACTGGATCTCGTACGGCAGTGCGAAATTCGACAGCACGTCCGCAGCCGTCGTGCCCGGGCTGAGGGTCAGGAAGGGGTTGAGGAACAGCACCGTGGCGATAAAGGCGGGCTCACCCACCTTGATCACCTGGTGGGGCTGCAGGGGAGCCGGCACGCCGATCGGCTGCACCGGTCCCAGGGCGAACAGGTTCCACCATCCGTGCGGCTCGGCGATCTCGGTCGAAGGGCCGCGCATCATCGCTTCGTCGAGGGCCGTTCGGACCCGGTCCTCTACCATCACCTCGATGTCCTCGGCTGTGAGCCGGTAGCCCTCGCTGTACCGGCCCTCACCATACCCCTCGATCAACTGCACGTCGCCATAGTCCGCGCGCCGCCGCTGCTCGCGGCCGGTCTCCTGCCTCTCTCGCGTCCGTACGTCACTCTCTGTTCTCGTTGCCATCTGAAACCTCCCTTTCGGTTGGGCAAGATCGTTCGTCTCCGATCTTGCCCGGATTATTGTGTTATGGATTATACTATTTGCCGATTAACTGGGGCTCAGTATGCAGTCAAAAAAGGGAGGGGGTCAATTTGAGCGTGCCTGTGGCTGGCTCACAATCTGGCGAAACAGCTCGACCGTCTCGGGGGCGGGGGCGAGATCCAGCTCGGAATGGAGCGCCTCGACACAGGCCCGGTACTGGTGGACTGCGAGGTGCCGCTGTCCCTGCGCCGCGTAGCAGCGCATCAGGCGGGTGTGTGCGCGCTCGTGGCAGTGGTCGCGCTCGAGGACATTGTGGCACAGGGCGATGGCGGCTGGCCAGTCGCCTCGCTGCAGGTAATGCTCAGCCAATCTGTCGGCGGTATCCAGGTAGCTCTGACGCTTTTGTTCGCGCGGCCACTGGAGCCATTCTTCGTACAGGTCGTCCTCCAGCAGGTCGCCCTGGTACAACCCTTCGGCCACGCCATACTCGGCAATCGCCTCCTCCACCTGTCCGGCCGATTCCAGCCGCCTGCCCGCCCGGATGTGCTTGTCGAACTCGCGCACATCGAGCCAGAAGTCCAGTTCTGGGTTGAGCGAGTAGCTGTCGTGCTCAAAGTCAATGATCTTGACGTCGCCTGCCACCTGCTTTAGCGCCTTGCGCAGGCTGTAGATGGCCTGGTGCAGGCTGCCACGCGCCGCGTCTGGATCCGCGTCGGGCCAAAAATTATCCATCAGCACTTCCTGTGGCACCGGTGCCGGGTACGACAGCACCAGGTATCGGAAAATGGACACCGGCTTGCGGCTCGGCCATTGCTCGATGGGCCTGTCGTCATAGTCCGCCCTGAAGTTGCCCAAGCAATACACCACCAGGGTCGGGCTGGCGCCCCCTTTCGGCACGGAGGGCGCCGTCGGGCGAGCGGCGCTCTGCTCTGGCTGAGCAAGCTCGTACGCCTGTCCGCCCATCAGGTCAGGCGGTTCTCCCCATTCGGTCAGGTGGGCGAGGATGCGGCGCAGCGAAGGCTCGGCGCCCAGGTCGCCGGGCGCGTCGTGGGCCGAAGCCACGGTCTCGAGAAGCGTCTCGGCGACAACCCACACCACGTTGGCCAGCATCCACTCCTGCTGCCTGTGCAGGTCGCTGCCCAGGCGCTGCAACACGGTCGCCGCGGTGGCATAGTCACTGCGGCGCAGGTGCAAACTCGTCGCGGCCCACAGTGCCCACCAGCGCAAGCGTGTCGACCCGCATCGCTCGCTCATCGCCTCCACCTGCTCGATCCGGGCGAGTGCGGCGGTGTGATCTCCGGTTCGGCTGTCGAGCGCGGCGCACACCAACAAGACCTGCCCGGCATCCAGGCAGTTGTGCTGCTCTTCCAGCTCGGCGGCGGCACGCAGAAACTCGGGCGAGCATCCGCCGGACGCTGCCCGATCATTCATGCTCAAGTGCATCCACGCCGGATGCGAGAACACAGCAGGCAAGAGACGCGAAATCACGTCCGTCAAGCCATTCTGGTGTTGGGTGTCCGTCATGCCCTTCTTCTCCTTCCACGACTAGGAGTGCCAGCAGGGGAAGATGTTACCTGGGATCGGAATCTGAACCAATGTTCGGTTATTTATTATCAATTTAATGATTTTCAGCACTATTATACCAGACACCCGGCGGCCTGTCAACCCCCCGGCAGCACTCCATCGAGTCAGCGCAGGGTGCATTGCAAATCTGTCGGCATTGTTTACGGAGGCCCGAGCTTGCTCGGGGAGGCTTCCGCCCGGTGGACCCTCCCGAGCAAGCTCGGGCCTCCAAGGCGAGCCAACTGTCGAGGTGACCGACGGTTCTGAAACACACCCTCAGCGCATCGACCGCCGCGGGCGTTTGACTTTTCCCCGCGCTTATTGTAGAATATCCGGTGCTTGCCAGCCTCGCAGTAGGCTGATGGGTGCCCCGTGCCGGTTGGCACAAAAAGCAGCACAAACTTCATCACGGAGGAGCAGAGAATGTCAGAACTAGACTCGTTAGAGCAAGGCTTGCTCTGGGGTGTCATCGTCGTCGCGTTCATCAGCCTCGTGTACGCCTACTGGCTGTGGCGCGACACGCTGCGCCGGCCCAAGGGCACGCCCGAGATGCAGAAGGTGTGGCTCGCCATCAAGACAGGGGCCAACGCCTACCTGCAGCGCCAGTTGCGCTCGATGCTGCCGATCCTCGGCCTGCTGGCGATCATCCTCTTCTTCAGTGTCTATGTCGTGCGCCCCACAGAGCAGGCACTCCACGTGTTCGACAACGACATCCGTGCCGCCCAGCTCTGGATCGGGATTGGCCGCAGCCTGGCCTTTATCGTGGGTGCCTCCTTCTCGATCATTGTCGGGCAGCTCGGCATGCGCGTCGCCATCGAGGGCAACATCCGCGTCGCGGCCATGGCGGCTGCCAACAACTATAACGGGGCACTCACCGTCGCCTACCGCGCCGGCACCTTTACCGGCATGCTCACCGATGGCCTCGGCCTGCTCGGCGGCACCATCATCTTTATGATTTTCGGACGCGCCGCGCCCGATGCCCTGCTCGGGTTTGGGTTCGGCGGCACCCTGGTGGCCCTCTTTATGCGCATCGGCGGCGGCATTTTCACCAAGGCGGCGGATGTCGGCGCCGACCTGGTGGGCAAGGTGGAGCAGGGCCTGCCGGAGGACGACCCACGCAACGCTGCCGTCATCGCCGACCTGGTGGGCGACAATGTCGGCGACTGCGCCGGCATGGCCGCCGACATTTTCGAGAGCTACGAGGTGACCATCGTCTCCACCCTGATCCTCGGCCTGGTGCTGATGGGCATCACCGGCAGCACCTACTGGATCGTCTACCCGCTCATCGTGCGCGCCATCGGCGTCATCTCTTCGATCATGGGCACGTTCACCGTCCCCATCTGGGAGAACTTTCCGATCAAGTTCCTGCGCGCGCACGACGCCGAAGAGGCGATGTTCCGCTCCTACGAGGTGTCGTCGATCAACACCGTCGTCTTTGCCTTCCTCTTTTCGTTCCTCTACGCCGACGGCGAATGGCAATTGGCGACGCTGAACGCCATCGGCGTCGGATTGGCCGTGGTCTTTAACCCGCTCACCTCCCTCTTTACCTCGATCAAGCGCCGGCCGGTGCAAGAGATCGCCGAGTCGACCCAGACTGGCTCTGCGACCACCATCCTCTCCGGCCTGGCCGTGGGCATGGAAGCCAGCGTCTGGAGCCTGGTCGCCATCGTCGTCGCACTCGCTTCGAGCCTGATCATCTTTCGCGAGGAAGGGATCATCTTTATGCTCTACGGCGTCGCCATGGTCGGCATCGGTATGCTGTCGCACACGGGCAACAACGTGGCCATGGACTCGTATGGGCCGATCGCCGACAATGCCAACGGCATCGGCGAGATGGCCGGCGTCGGCCCTGAGGCGTGGAAACTGCTCGCCCAGCTCGACGCCGTGGGCAATACCACCAAGGCCATCACCAAGCAGATCGCCATCGCCTCGGCCGTCGTGGCGGCCACCGCCCTCTTTTTCTCCTACGTCACCGACGCGCTGACCCTGGCCAACCCCGGCGTGTCTGTGCTCGACCTGCTCAACGCCGGCATTCCCGTCTCGACGCTCGACGGCACCATCGGCTTCTTGTTAGGCGGCGCTCTGCCCTTCCTCTTTGCCGCCTTTTCGCTCCGGGCGGTGGCACGCGGCGCCAACCTGGTCGTCAACGAGGTGCGGCGCCAGTTCAAGATCCCCGGCGTGCTCGAGGGCACGCAGACGCCCGACTATGGGCGCGTGGTCACCATCACCACCGCCGCGGCGCAGAAGGAGCTGATCAGCCTGGTGACGCTCTCAGTGGGCCTGCCGCTCCTGGTGGGACTCATATTCGACGTGAAGGCGCTGGGCGCCTTCCTGGCCGGCGTGATCCTGACGGGCCAGCTCCTGGCCGTCTTTATGGCCATCGCCGGCGGCGCGCTCGACAATGCGAAAAAGTACGTCGA
>DATHUZ010000244.1:0-5659 GCA_035461725.1 Anaerolineae bacterium | reverse complement strand
CCCTTCCCTGGCCATCAGCGCATCGAACTGCGCCTCCCAGCCACCCAGCCACACCCCCACTCGCTTGCCGGTAAAGTCGGCCGGCCCCTCGATGCCCGACGATTTGTGGGCGAGAAGCAGCAGTCCGTTTGTCTGCTGGATCTGGGCGATGCTGACCACCGGCTTACCACCCTGAACGGCTACGATCAGGTCGGCCAGCAGACCCGTCCCAAAGTCGTGGGTGCCGGCCGCGACCAGGTCCATGGGCACCAGGTCCGGGCCACCAGGCTGGATTGTCAGATCGATGCCCTCCTCGAGATACCACCCCTTGTCCAGGGCGACATAGTATCCCGCAAACTGGGCCTGGGTGACCCACTGTAGCTGGAGCGAAACCGCGTCCGGTGGTCGGGCTGTCGGTGCCGGTTCCTGCCCGCAAGCCGGCAGTAGGGCGATACAGATCACCAGGCTGACCGCCGCCAAAAAAGCTCTGGTTCGATGGATCATTGTCTTATCCCCTGCTTCCCCGAGTACCCTCGGACCTCGGCATGGCCTCGTCCGCTTCTACAGCCAGCCGCACCGTCAGTTGCGATAGCCCCAGGGCCTGGCGTATTTCCTGGGCCGCAGTCCTGAGCACCGCGTCCATATCCAGCGTCTCGCGCATCCGGGCGGTGACCTCGCCAACGAGCCGCTCGTGCGCGGCGCGGCGCTGCGTGTCCTGGTAGAGACGGGCACTGTCCAGGGCCAGCGCCGTCTGCTCCACCAAACGCTCCAGTAACCGGGTCTCTTCCTCGGTCCACGACGCGCTGGAAGCGCCGGCATCCATCACCCCACTCTCGCTTGTGGCCTGGCCTGCATCCTTCTGAAAGCTGAGCACGCCCACCACTTGGTCACGGATCTTGAGCGGAATGTCCACTCCGGGCATCGTCAAGTCTACAACAGCCTCCAGGTGCCGCTCCTCTCTGAGGGGAGTGATGCCCGCATGCTCGTAGCGATAGCCCCAGCGGCCTCGGCCGCCCAGCAGCTCGGCCCAGGCCTGTCGGGTCGACTCGCCGTATGCGCGGCTGGCAGCTTCCAATGCCTGCCGGCTCGAGGCCAGCAGCCGGGCGTTGTCCATAGCGATGGCGAGCTGGTCGGCGATCGTCTGTAGGATGGCTACCGTATCCGGGTCGAAGGCGCCGGCACGATCGCTCTGCAAGCTCAGAGCACCGATCACCTGGCCTCGAGCGATGAGAGGCAGGGCGGCCTCGCTGCGAGTCCGGGGCACCAGAGGGTGCTCCACGCGCGCGGCGCCGCCGGCCCCGTCCCCGGCATTCACGTCCTGGAGAATAAAAGCCTGCGACTGCGCAGTGCAGCGGCCGATCAGCGAACCCCCGCCGACCCCGAGGCGAAACTGCTGCTCGGCCAGCAGTCGTCCCGCCTCTCCCGCGCCGGCACGGTACTCAGCCCAGCGGCCACTGCTATCGATCTGGAAAATGCGGACGTGGTACAAACAGAAGTTCTGGACCAACAGATCGCCCGCCTGCCACAAAAGCGCCTCGAAATCGAGAATCAACCCCAGGCTGCGGCTAATGTCCGCAGCCGCCCGCAGCCTGGCAGTCTGTCGTTCGAGGAGGCGGGCCTGGACATGAAGGGCGTCTCGGCTCTCTTCCAGTTGACGGAGGTTGCTGATCAGCGACTGCTCACTCTGTCGCGCCCGTAGCAGGGTGGTGTAAAGGCTTCTCGTAGCCAGTTGGACGATCGCGACCATGAGTAGCACATAGACCGAAAGCGCCAGCCACATAAAGATCGGCGTGCTCTCCCCCAGGGGTAGAGGAAGATAGTTGTTCTCCTGTGCCCAGGCCAGTCCCAGGCCGGCGAGGATACTCAACACGGCGACAGCAACCGCTCCCCTGCCGCCGAGCAAAAAGCCAGCGACGGCCACGACCACCAGATAGGCAGAGAAGGCAACGCCATATACGCCGCCGAGCAAGACCGTGAGAATGGCGATCACGAGCCAGAGGGCCGCCGTGAACAACCTGGCAGCCAGCAAAGCCCGGCCGCGCCGGTTCAGATACAGCACCAAAACGTCCACGACCAGGAGTGAACCAACGGCCGACGCGGCGACCAGCGGCGCAGGCGTAACGAAAGAGATCAAGACCATCGCCAACATCAATGCCGCGTGGATCGAGACTAACCAATGAAGCAATCTGGCCCTTTGCGACTCTCCCTCGCCGCCGGCCAGGTGCTCGAGCGTGGGCGCTGTAAAGAACCGCCTAGCCTGCTGCCACATGCTCGCCCCCTTTGGTCATCGAAGCGCCGCTTTGCGGAAAAAGCTCGGTTTCTCCCATTCGCACTTCTACCCGCGATAGGCCCAGTGCGGTCCCCATTTCCTGGATTGCGGTCTGCAAGACGAGGTCGACGTCCAGTGTCTCGCGCACGCGACCCATCACCTCGCCGATCAACCGCTCCTCGGCAGCGCGGCGCTGCGAATCCTCATACAGGCGGGCACTCTCCAGCGCCACTTCGAGCTGCGACGTCAGCGTCTGCATCAACGCCAGCTCTTCCTTCGTCCATGAGTGCCCATCCTCTGGTTTCTGAAGCCGGACCACGCCCATCACCCGATCTCGGATCTTGATCGGCACCGCCACCGTCTTGCCCTCCGCGCCGTCACTCCCGTGCACCACGGTCTCGCCCCCCTCACGGGCGCGAGCCATCTCTTCCGACCACGTGCCCTGTGCGGTCGTCAAGTCGCCTCCCTGCCGATACACGTACCCGAGCTCCCGCCCGCGGCGCAACATCTCGGCCCACCCGCGCGCGCTGATCTCACCATAAGCACGCCGCTCTGCCTCCAGTGCGATCTGGCTCTCGCGCAGCAGACGTGCGTTGTCCAGCGCCACCGCGACCTGGTCAGCCAGCACCTGGAGCACGCTCACCGCCTCCTGGTCAAAAGCACCCGGTCGCGTATCCTGCACCGTTATGGCTCCCAGCACCTTGCCCCTCGAGATCAGTGGCAGCGCAGCCTCTGCTCGTGTCTCTGGCAGTTCGGCCGTGGTGACACGTACCTGGTCGACGTGTGCTTCCTGTGCAACACGCGCCTCGCCCTGCGCCACCGCCCAGCCGATCATCCCCTCGCCCACGCGCAGCCGGTGGCCGCGTGCCAACATCGCCTTTCCTGCGGGGCCAGTGCCCGCCCGCAGATTCACCCACTCTGGATTAGCGCCAGCGGACCCGAGTACCCCTCGGGCGGCCTCGTCCAGCATAAAGATGCCCACGTAGTAGAGGCCAAACCGCTCATGGATCAAATCGACCACGCGCTCCAGGAGCTGCTCCACGTCGAGCATCGAGCCCACCGCGTGTGCCACCTCCGACGAGGCTTGCAAGTAGGCGGAGCGTTGCTCCGTCGCTGCTGCGTGCTGTGCCGCCACATCACGGCTGGTCTCTAGCTCGCTGTTCGCCTCGCGCAATGCGGCTGCGCTCCTGCGCAACTGTCCAAAAGCATACTCATTGCCTTGCACGGAAAATCGCATCAACACCGACGTGAAACCAAACATGATCAGCAAGGTCACAAGCTGAACTGGCGGCGTCGTCGCGTCCAGTTCAGGCACCAGGTAGCCGTTCGCCTCTGCCACAAAGGCAACCACCATCGTCGCGGCCGACACCACGCTGACGATCACTGCCCCACGCCTACGCAACAGCAGCGTAGCCAGTATCGCGGCCACAAAATAGCCCGTGATTGTCAGATCGCGCAGACCACGATACGTGAACACCGACCAGGTGACCAGCAGGTAGAACATGGCCATGATCACCCAGCCGGCTGCGTCGACCCTTCCACGATGCACCAGGTATAGCACCACAACTGAAAGGACGAGAAAGGGCGCCGCAACCGCGAGTGTCACGGCTATCCCGTCGGGCGCCGTGAACAGCACCAATGGAGGAGCCGTCGCCATCATCAGCAGCATTACCCACGTGGCACGGTGGGCCAGTCCCGCTGCCCGGTTCTTTTCCTCATCCTCGAACGCGGGAGATCTCAGGTACCCTGTCACGGGCATCACCCACCGTCTCAACCAGGCGATCATCTTCCTTCCCTCTCCAGGCGCGCTCCGCCGGACCCCTGTACCCCAGGGGCGGACCCCTGTACCCCAGGAGCATGGATCCGCAGCTCGACTTCGGCCAGGTTGAACACCTGTTGCATTTCGCGCGCCGCGGTCTGCAGCACCGTCTCTACATCGAGGCTCTCGCGCATACGCCCTGTCACCTCCGCCGCCACCCGCTCCTGGCCCGCGCGAAGCTGCGAATCCTGGTAGAGCCTGGCGCTTTCCAGTGCCTGTCCCAACTGCTCTGCCAGGCCCTCGACCAGCGCGACCTGCTCGCGGCTCCAGGGAGTTCTGTCCGCCTCTTCCTTGCGAAAGTGAAGCACGCCCAGCACCGCGTCACGCACCATGATCGGAATCGCGATCTCGGCCCTGGCCCCCTCGCCACGGGTACCTGGTATGCCGCCGTCCCCCCCTGCCTCTTTGCCGGCGCCATTGCCGTCGTCGCCTTGTCGCGCCGGCTCGGTCAGCACGAGCCGCCTCTCGGCCATCGCCCGCCGCGACAAAGGAGATAACTCGCCACCGGCCGGCACCACCCCCACGTCGTCGCACCGGTATCCCTTCACATCCACTGCCTCGATCATCCGCATCCAGGCCTGCCGGCTGATCTGCCCGTACGCCTGCTGCTCCGCCTGCAGCGCGCGCTGGCTCTCCTCGAACAGGTGCGCGTTGTCGATCGCCACCGCCACCTGGTCGGCCATCGTCTGCAGCACCGCCATCATGTCCTCGTCAAACGCAGCCGGCCTGGTATCCTGGACCGTGATCGCACCCAGCACCTGTCCACGCGAGCGCAGCGGCAGCGCCGCCTCCGATCGTGTATCGGGCAGCTCCGTCGTCGCCAGCCGTACGTCCCAAGAGGAACTTGCCCCCCAAGCCCCGCTTGGGGCGTCCTCCTCCGCCGCCTCCGCCACGCGCGACTGGGCATGCGCGATACTCCACCCGATCAGGCCGGTGCCCACCCGGATCCGGTGCCCTCGCTTTAGCATCAGCTCACCGGCCCGGCCCGTGCCCGCGCGCAGCACGGCCCATTCGCGACCGGCGCCGGTGGACCCGTGCGCTTCCGATTCCTGCACCAGGAATAAACCCACGTAATAGAGCCCAAACCGCTCGCGGATCAGCTCCACCACCTCGCGAATCAACTGGTTCGGGTCGAGAATCGACGTCGCCGCCCGTCCCACCTCGGCCGACGCTTCCAGGTATGACGACCGCTGCGCCAGCTCGTGCGTGCGCTCTGCCACACGCCTCTCGAGGCTGGCGATCAACTCGCGCAGCTGCGTCGTCATGCTGCCAAAGGCGCGGCTCAGCGTGCCGATCTCGTCACGCTGGGCGAGCGCAGGGGTAAGACTCAGATCACCACCGGCGATCCGGCCCGCCGTCTCTGTCAGCTCCGCCAGCGGCCCGGTGATGCCGCGGGTCACGAATAGAGAAACCCCCACCGCCACCACGAACGCGCCCGCCGCCACCAGCCCGATCACGCGCATCAGTTGCCGTGTCACCGCCGCCGATTCCGCCGTATCCTGCTTGGCCACCAGAATCATGTCCAACGCGGGCAGCCAGTGCAGCACGCCGACCACCTGCTCGCCCCGATAGTCCGCATACACCATCGAGGC
>DATHUZ010000243.1:0-3477 GCA_035461725.1 Anaerolineae bacterium | reverse complement strand
CACCAACCCAACCCCCAGCCCGCGACGAGGACGACAGCGGCGGCAAGGAGGACGACGGCAAGGACGCCTGCCAGCCAGAAGGCAAAGGGGCGGCCAGCATGCCCTTCTCCTGCCTCAACAGCAGCCGGCAGCCCGGGTGCGCCTGAGGCCGAATCGACGTCGCGCGGGTGGCCCGGGGTCCACTCTCCCTGCTCCTCGCGGTACCACTTGCCCGTGTACCACCCAATGCGCCACCGCCGTCCAAGCTCGTCAACATACTGGAGCTGTTGAGCTTGACGGCGAAACTCTTCTTCCTCCAGTTCACCCCGCAGGAGCTGGGTGTGTAACTCCTCGTATCTGCTCTCCAGGTCGCGAATCGTCATTGTTCCGGGCACCGCTCCATGCTTCGATTGTCGCCTCGGCGGGGATCTGCTCGCAGACCGGCCCCGACGTTTCCAGCGATCGAGCGCTAATTATACCATTGCACGGCGTGCGATGCAAGCCGCGTCATCCCGAACCGAAAAACATCATGGCCATGCCACCGGCTACCAGGAAAGGGCCATAGGGTATGGCCGTGAAAAGGGAATAGTTGCGCAGAACTACGGCCCGGATCAGCCAGTAGATCAGGCCGGCCAGGCCGCCGAGCAGGACTGCGTAAAAGATGGCGTTCAAGACGTCGGGGAAGCCGAGGATGAGGCCGAGGAACCCGCCGAGGCGCACGTCACCGTAGCCAAAGGCCACGGCGTTGATATCTTTGCCACGCGCGCGGCTCATCACTTTGACAAAAAGCTCCCCCATCCAGTAGACAAGATAGAGGATGCCGAAACCGAGGGCGCCACCGATCAGTGCCAGCCGCCAGAAGTAGGGCGTGGGGTGGATCAGGCTGCCGAGCAGGGCGACGATCGCCGCCGGATACATGACTACGGTGAGGATCAGTTTGTGCTCCAGGTCGATCACGAGGACGAGGATGAGGATGGTGGAATAGAGTGTATAGAGGAGCAGCAGGACCGCTTCTCCCGTCTGGCCATAGCGGACCCAGAGAAAGGCAAAGAGGGCAGCGGTGCCGAGCTCGACGAGGGGGTGGCGGAGCGGCACGCGGGTGCCACAGGTGGGGCACCTGGCAGCGCCCGTGAGATAGGCCAGCGTCCCGAGGCCGGCGCGAGCAGGGCGCGGCGCCTGGCAGGCAGAGCAAAAAGGCCGGCGGAGCACGCGGCGCCAACGGGGGAGCTGGTCGCCAAGGAGGTTGACGGCGGCACCCACGATCAAGCCAAACAGGGCATAGACGACGATCATGATGCCTGCTGCCTGTTTCCTTTCTACGCGTCCGGCTCTCCCACAGTGGCCTCGGCGCGAAGCTCGAGGAGTTGGCGGCGTGCTGATTCGAGCCAAACCTCGTCCTGTCCCTCGGCCAGGTAGTGCTCGAAATCTGCGATCGCGCGCTCGAACTCGTGCCGGGCCTGATGAGCCATGGCGCGGTTAAAGTATGCTTCGACCCGCGATGGCTCGATCTCGATCACGCGGGTCAAATCGTCGACGGCGCGGGAATGGTTGGCGACCTCGCGCCAGTAGATCACGCCGCGGCTGTAGTAGGCCTCCGCATAGCTCGGGTCCAACTCCACGGCGCGTGTATAGCTCTCGATGGCAGCCCAGTGCTCATCGCGGTTGCCGTACAGATTGCCATAGTGGCGATGAGCATCGGCCAGGCGACGAAAAAAACGGGAGAGAGCCCAGTGCCAGGCACGCTTGAGCCGGCCGCCTTCTCTCATCAAAGCGTTGTGCTACAGCTCGATTGGCTGTTCCAGGAGCGCCACGAGCAGGCGCACGCTGTTCTCTACATCGTCCATGTCGACCATCTCGGATGGGGTGTGATAGTAACGGCACGCGAGAGAGATGGTCCCTGCGGGAACGCCACTGCGCACCAACTGGATGGCCGCCGCGTCGGTAGTGCCACGGTCGAGCACCTCGAGCTGATAGGGGATGTCGTGGCGCTCGGCGGTCTGGATCAGCAGGTTCTTGATGCCCGGATGGGCGAGCATTCCCGAGTCCATGACCTTGATGCATGGGCCGTCGCCGAGCTTCATCGACATTTTGGGCGCTTCGGGCGTGTCGGCGGCAGCCGTGATGTCGACGGCGATCCCGATCTGAGGGTCGATCGCGTAGGCGCCGGTGCGCGCGCCGCGCAGTCCAACCTCTTCTTGCACGCTAAAGACAAAATAGACGTCGTGGGGCGTGCGCTCGAGGCGGCGCAGTGTCTCGACCAGCACAACGCAGCCGATGCGGTCGTCGAGGGCTTTGGCGACGATGCGCTGTCCGAGGTCGGCCATGGGCCGCACAAAGGCAGCCGCTTCGCCCAGCCGGCTGCGGGCCTCCTCGCGGCTGGTGGCACCCACGTCTATGTAGAGCTTGGACAGATCGGCGTCTTTTTTGTAATCCTGCCGGTCCTCTGGGGCAATGACGCCGATGGCACCGTCGGCAAACTGGACGCGACCGCCGACGAGAGTGGTGGCGTCGAGCCCACCAATCGGCTGGGCGCGCAGAAAGCCCTTCTCGTCGACATAGCTGACGATCACTCCGATCTCGTCCATGTGTGCGGCGAGCATGACACGCTTGCCTGTGCCGTCGCCTTTTTTCAGAGCGATCAGGTTGCCGAGCGTGTCGACGCGCACCTCATCGGCCAGCGCTTCTACTTCCTCGCGGATGGCCTCGCGGATTTGCTCTTCGCGGCCGGATGGTCCGAATGCCTCGGTCAGTTTCTTGATCAGATCTTTCACAGGAATTTCTCCTCGATCATGGTTCATGGCTCGAACAGGGTGCATAATGGTCAGAAATCGACCGAGCGCTACGCCTGTGCCTGCCACACGGCGGGCAACGCGTGGAGTGCCGCTTTCATGAGTGCCACCGTGTTGTCCAGGTCCTGCAGACTGAGGATGCTGGCAGGGGCGTGGATGTAGCGGCTGGGCACAGAGACGGCGACGGACGGCACGCCGCTGCGCGAGATGTGGATGCTGCCCGCATCAGTGCTGCCGATGCCCGGCTGCTTGAACTGGTAGGGGATGCCGTTGGCCTCTGCGGTGTCGACCAACAGGCGAACCAGGCGCCTGTCGGCGACGAAGGAGTGATCCATCAGGCTGATGGCGGGGCCTTTGCCCAGCTCGGTGGTCGGGCTTGTATCCTTTTTCTTGGGCATGTCGTCGCATATCGTGCCCTCGAAGGCAAAAGCGACGTCGGGCTCGATGCGGTAGGCGGCGACACGCGCGCCGCGCAGGCCCACCTCTTCCTGGGCGCTGAAGGAGAGATAGAGGTCCACCTCGTACTCTTCCTCGGCCAGCGCAGCGGCGGCGGCGCAGCCGGCGCGGTCGTCGAACGCCTTGCCCTTCACGGTACGCAGGCCTTCCGTGGTCAGCGTCTCGAACCGGGTGGCAAAGGCCGCATAATCGCCGATGCCGGCGAGCTTTTTCGCCTCGTCCTCGCTGCCGGCGCCAACGTCGATGACCATCT
>DATHUZ010000242.1:0-3537 GCA_035461725.1 Anaerolineae bacterium | reverse complement strand
TGCCGCACGCCAGCGCTTCCAGCACCGGCAGCCCGAATCCCTCGTAGCGCGACGGGAACACCGCACACGCCGCGCCGCGATAGAGCGCCGGCTCGTCGCCCTGCGCCACGCGTCCGATGAATCGCACGTCCTCTCCCATCTTGAGCGCGGCGACGAGTGGGCGCGGGTCGTAGAGAGGCGGGTGGCTCCCATCGGGTAGCGCGCCACCGATCACGAGCGTGGCGTCGGCGTCGGCATTGACCACCGTGTGAAATGCCTCCACCAGCGACTCGACGTTCTTGCGCTCATCGTGCCCCGCCAGATAGAGGACGTAGCGTCGCGGCAGGCCGTAGCGGCGACGCACATCCTCGTCGCCCGGTTCAGGGTTGGGCTGAAAGCGCTCCGCGGGGGCCAAGTAGATGGCGTGCACACGCTCGTCGGCCACGTCCAGGTGGGCTACAATGTCGCGCCTGGAAGACTCCGAGTCGGTGATAACCGCCGCAGCGGCGCGCGCCGCTTCGCTCACCATCAGCGTGTAAAAGCGGACGAGCGGGCTGCGCCCGTAGCCGGGAAGCAGCAGCGGGATCAGGTCGTGGACCGTGACGATGGTCGGCACGGAATTCGAGAGGGGTGAGCCCCAGTAAGGCACGTGCGCCACGCCGGCACCCCACGCGCGGGCGGCACGCGGAAAGCCTACCTGTTCAAAGAGGACCTTGCCCAGGTTCGTGCGCCGGCGAGGCGAGCCCAGGGCGCGCTGCTCGGCGTTCAGTCCGGGCAGCGGGAAATGGGCGACGCCCGGCGGCGTCACCAGCAGGAACTCGTCGTCGGGCATCACGGCCGGCAGTGCACGCAGCAGCTCGCGCAGATACTGCCCGCTGCCCGTGTTTGGTTGATCGAGGAACCAGGCGTTGATTGCTAGGCGCATGGCAAGGGTGATAAGCGCCAGGTGACAGGTGCCACGTCAAAACCGGCCGCGAGGTGGCACGGCATAAGGAAGGGCAGAGCACTGTCCATGGGAGCAGTTGCCTATTCTGCAAGATGAACCCACGACAGGGATGGCTGTACGGCACGGGCCAATCGTCCATCGAGGGTCCAGAACTCACCGCTCAGCCGTTCGGCGAGAGCCAAATAGTAGGCGTCGTATGCGGAGGGAAGTGAGAATCGTTCGGCGAGACGACGCGCCTCCTCGTGTAGCTGGAGATCGGTGTAGAATCGAACCGGCAAGGCCAGCGCAGCCTTGAGTGCAGACCTGGCCGACTCGGCGGTCATGTAACCAAGCTTTTGGTAACGATAGAGGGCATTCGTCACCTCGTAGGGTAGAAGCGCCGGCGCCGTCATGGGCTGCCTGCGCTCGTTCCATTGTGCCCACAACGCGCTGACGACCTTGTCGGTGGGATCGGCCACCAGGCGAACCACCATGTTGGCGTCAACGCATACCCAGCAGGTACTCATCTCGCTCCTGTCGCAACTGATGAATGATCTCTTCGGGTGCAGGCAAGGGGCGCCCAGCAAGATCTGCAGAAACAAGTGCCCGCGCGGTCGTCACCAGCTCTTGCCAATTCTCGGGCGGTTGGTCCTGGAGCAGTCGTTGGTACTCTTCGATGGCCAGGAGCACCACGTGCGGCGTTCCATCCCGCTCGATAGTGATCGGCTCTCGTGTCTCAACAGCTTCGCGCATCAACTCTCCAAAGTGGATGCGCGCTTCTGTTGCACTTACAACACGACCCACTTTTCCCCCCCTTCGTCGCCTTCTGCTTGCGGATCGCTTTCCGCACCCGCTTGATTGATTAATCGATCGATGAATGATTGTAGCACCTGGACAGCATAAAGTCAAGTGCGCTTACGCCTGCGTATGCGTCTATTAATTGTCCCTCGTCGACTTGTATCCCTGAGGGTGTGCCTGGTGCCAATCCCAGGCCGATTGGATGATCTGTCGCAGCTCCGGAAAGCGCGGCTCCCAGCCCAGCTCGTGCCGGATCTTGTCCGAGCCGGCCACCAGGGTGGCGGGGTCGCCCGGGCGGCGTGGACCCTCGACGGCCGGGATCGGGTGACCGGTCACCTCGCGCGCCGTCTCGATCACCTCGCGCACGCTGTACCCCTGCCCGTTGCCCAGGTTATAGACGCGGCTGCCGCGGTCGAGGGCGCGCAGGGCGAGGATGTGCGCCTGGGCCAGGTCGGAGACGTGGATATAGTCGCGCACGTTGGTGCCGTCGCGCGTCGGATAGTCGGTGCCATAGATCTGGATCTCGTCGCGCTCACCGAGGGCCACCTGGAGCACGAGGGGGATAAGGTGCGTCTCGGGCGCGTGATCCTCGCCGCGCTCCTCTGTGGCACCGGCGGCGTTGAAATAGCGCAGCGCGGCGTAGCGCATGCCCTTGGTGCGGTCGAGCCAGGCCAGCACCCGCTCCAGAATGTACTTCGACTCGCCATAGGGGCTGCCGGGCACGATCCGCTCCTCCTCGTCGATCGGGATCCGCTCTGGTTGATCAAAGAGGTTGGCCGTCGAGGAGAGGATGAAGCGCAGCACGCCTTGGTCCACCATCGCCTCGAGCAGGTTGAGGCCGTTGTGCACATTGTCGCCCACGAACTTGAACGGTTTCGCCATCGACTCGCCGACGAGGGTGTTCGAGGCAAAGTGCATGACGGAGTCGAAATCGTGCGCGGCTAGGAGCGCTTCGAGGGCGCCGCGGTCCGCCAGGTCCCCTTCGACAAAGACCGCGTCGGGATGGACGGCGGTGCGATGCCCCTGGGAGAGGTTGTCGAACACGGTGACACGGTCGCCTGCTTGGATCAGCTCCTCGACCACGACGCTGCCGATATAGCCGGCGCCCCCAGTGACGAGTACGTGCATCGTTTTCCTCCTGCGCATGGTGTGCGGCTCATTATACCGCCGGATGGGGAGTGGGGCAAGCCCGGGATTGGGAAGAGAGGGGGATTTGTGATAGAATGGGTAGTTGGAGTGATCCGTGGACCGAGGAAAGGTATGCCAACATGTTGCGGGCCGGTGGCCCATACCTGGAGGAGAATGATGAGCAGATCGCCTGATCGGCCCGAGCCCGTGCGACTCGCGGCCGAGATCGTGGCCGAGATAGAAGCTCTTCCCCTGCGAAACACGCCGGAGGTACGCGCTGTGCGGCGCAGCTATTCGGGCCGCCTCAAAGGGGCAGATGCGACGTACGTTCTCGGGCTCGCGCGCGATCTGCTGAGGCGCTACGGTGCGCGTTGGGTCGCCTACGAGCTGATCGCCGCACATGCGGAGGCGTTCAGAAGCCTTGGGGCGGCAGAGCTGGAGGAGTTTGGGCAGGGGATGGACAGTTGGAGCGCGGTGGACACGTTCGCGCGCACCCTGTCCGGCCCGGCCTGGCGCGACGGGCTTGTGGACGACGTGCTGATCCATCGCTGGGCGCGCTCAGAGGACCGCTGGTGGCGGCGGGCAGCGCTGGTGAGCACGGTCGCGCTCAACATGCGCTCGCACGGGGGCACCGGCGACGTGCGGCGCACGCTCGATGTGTGCCAGATGCTCGTGTCCGACCGTGACGACATGGTGGTCAAGGCGCT
>DATHUZ010000241.1:0-3384 GCA_035461725.1 Anaerolineae bacterium | reverse complement strand
CGCAGGGGGTGACCTGCTGTGCGGCGACCTGCTCGAGTGCACCAAGGCACCGGCACTCGGCTCGATCATGGACGATCCAGAGACGGCAAACACGAGCGTGAACACCCTCCGCACGCTGGGGGTTAAGCAGGTATATCCGGGGCACGGCCGGCCGTTCGCATGGCACGAGCTCGTGGAATAACAACGATGAGGAATGTCTATGGCAAGTATCAAACCGGCGCTTGACCGGGCAGCGATCCTCGACCTGCTGCAAGAGACATTCGCCGAGCCGATCCAGGAGATGGCCCCTGTGGGGGGTGGAGTCGTCGCGCAGGCGATGTCATTCCAGGCAGGCGACGAGGAGTATATCCTCCGTCTAGTCACCGACAAGATCGACGTCAGCTATGAGAAAGAGGCGTTCGTCTACCAGCACTTTGCCTCACCCGGCATTCCTATTCCCCCTATCGTGAAGGTGGGCCGGATGGAAGAGATCTACTATGCCATCTCGAACAAGATGCCGGGCCGTGGCCTCGGATTTCTGTCACAGGCCGAGTACGAGCGGACCCTGCCGAGCGTCGTCGAAACCCTGTATGCGATCCACCAGGCGGACGTGAGCGCCTGGCACGGCTACGGGTGGTTGGACGACCAGGGCGCGGGTATGTTCCCATCGTGGCAGGGCTTTTTGACCCGGATCATCGAAGAGGAGCACGAGGGCGGCTTTTTCGGCAAGTGGCACACGCTGTTCGAGGACACCTTCCTGGAGCGCGACTTTGTCGAGGCGGTGTACGCGCACATGATCGGCCTGCTGGGGTTTTGCTCCGACGAGCGCTACCTCGTCCACGCCGGCTATGCCTGGAACAACGTGCTGGCCGAGGATGGAAGGGTGACGGCGGTGCTCGATTGGGTCGACGCCATGTACGGTGATTTCGTGTACGACATCGCCTGGATCGACTTCTGGTCGCGCGGCATCGACCACGCGGAGCTCTTTCGCCAACACTATGCCGCTCGGGGCATGCCCCTGGAGCAGTATGAGCAGAGGATCGCCTGCTACAAGTGCCGCATGGGGCTCGACGCGCTGCGCTTTTATGCCAAGACGGGGGACTATGAGGCGTACAAAGCCACGCGCCAAATCTTGGACAATATCCTCTGACCCAGCCGTCCATCCTTCCAGTCTTCCAGTGCCGGCCGCTTTGTGGTATAATACTCGCATCCTTGCGAAGGAGTGGGCCCATGTACTCAAAGGCTCAAGGATTGAGCGACACCTTGATCGACCTGCGGCGGCAGATCCACCGCCACCCTGAGCTGTCTTTTGAAGAGTTCGAAACCGCGCGCCTCGTCGCGGAGCGACTCGAGGCCTTCGGCATCGCCGTGCGCACCGGCGTGGCCAAGACCGGCGTGGTGGGTGACCTCGGTCACGGCCGGCCGCGCATCGCGCTGCGCGCCGACATGGACGCACTGCCGATCCAGGAAGCGAACGACGTCCCCTACGCGTCCGAGGTGCCGGGCGTGATGCACGCCTGCGGGCACGACGTGCACGTGGCGTGGCTGCTCGGCGCCGCCCGCATCCTGGCCGGCGAGCACGCCGCCGGCCGCCTGCCCGGCAGCGTGCGCTTTCTCTTCCAGCCGTCGGAAGAGGGCCAGGACGCCGAGAGGCTGAGCGGCGGCATGCGCATGGTCGACGAAGGGATGATGGACGGCGTCGACGCCGTCGTCGGGCTGCACGTGTGGGCCGACCTGCCGGCCGGCACCATCGCCACGCGCGAGGGGTTTTGCACGGCGCGCCCCGACAAGTTTGTGATCAAGATCGTGGGCCAGGAAGCGCACGGCGCCTACCCACACCGCGGGCACGATGCCATCGTGCTGGCCGCGCAGGTGGTGAACGCCATGCAGACCGTCGTCTCGCGCCGCCTCGACCCGACACGCGGCAAGGTGCTGACGATCGGGACGATCCATGGCGGCACCAAGGAGAACGTGCTGGCGGGCGAGGTGACCATGACCGGCACCATCCGCACTTTTGAGGCCGACGTGCGCGAGACGCTCTTTGCCGAGCTGGAGCGCGCCTGCTCGGTGGCCCGCGCGCTGGGCGGCGATTACGAGCTCACGATTATCCCCGGCTACCTGCCCGTGATCAATGACGCGGCGGTGTGTGCACTCGTACGTGACGTTGCCGCCGGGTTCATCGGCCACGAGAACGTGCTCGACGCGGACCTGGAGATGGGGGGCGAGGATTTCAGCTACTTTGCACAGGAGGCGCCCGGCTGTTTCGCCATCGTCGGCGGCGCCTTTGCCGGGGAGGCAAAACGGCTGCACCACCACCCGCACTTTGACGTCGACGAGGCGTGCCTGCCCATCGGCGCGGCGATCCTGGCCGAAACAGCGCTCCGCTTTGTGCGAAAGGGTAGTGGGTGAGAATCACCACCTTCGACGAGCTGCTCGCCGAGGCACGCAGGGTAGGGCCGGTGCCTGTGGCGGTGGCGGCGGCGCACGACCCGGAAGTGCTCAAGGCGGTCGGCCGCGCGCAGCACGAAGGGATCGTGACGGCGACACTCGTCGGCGACTGGCCGGCCATGGAAGCCTACGCGGCGGGGATCACGGCGCGGGAGCCGGCCGGCATCCTCACCATGCTCGGGCAGGCGCACGTCGTCCACGAGCCCGACGTCAAGCGCGCCGCCGAGCAGGTGGTGGCCATGGCGCGCGAGGGCCAGGCCGCGGCCGTGGTCAAGGGCCAGGTCAAGACCGCAGACCTGCTGAGCGCCGCACTGAACCGCCACACCGGCATCCGTGGCCGCGGGCTGCTGAGCCACGTCGGAATGTTCGAGCTGCCCGGCATGGACCGGATCATCTACCTCAGCGACTCGGGCGTGGTCGTCTATCCCGACGTCTACCAGAAGCTCGAGATCATTAACAACGTCGTCGCCGTCGCCCACCTGTTTGGCGTCGACCGGCCCAAGGTGGCCATCCTCGCGGCCAGCGAGACGGTGCACCCCAAGATCCCGGCGAGCATCGACGCCCTGGCGCTGGCGAAAATGGCCGAGCAGGGATGGGTCAGGGGTGCCACCGTCGACGGGCCGCTCGGCCTCGAGCTGGCCATCTCGCCCCACGCCGCCGGCCTGGCAGAGGTGGACTCGCCGATCGCCGGGCAGGCCGACATTCTGATCGTGCCGAACGTCGAGGCGGGCAACATTGCAGCCAAAGGGCTGCTCTATTTTGCACACGCACGCATGGCCGGGCTGGTCGTCGGCGCGCGGGTGCCGATCGTCATCAGCTCACGCGCCGACAGCGCCGAGACACGCTACCTGTCGTTGGCCATGGCGGCGGTGCTGGCACAACACGAAAGGAGGCAAGACGCTTGAACGTCATCGAATCAGGGATTGGGGAGATGATCCAGCCGCCGGACCTGGATGC
>DATHUZ010000240.1:0-5103 GCA_035461725.1 Anaerolineae bacterium | reverse complement strand
CCTGGGTCGGGCCACCATCTTGTCCGCGAGTTCATATGCGTTCGCCCTCAATGCAGCCCGTCTGCCTCTTGCCGTGCCATGCTTCTTGATGTATAATGAACCGGACGCTGGCGAATACAGTCGGGCCACGACTTGGGATCCGGACTTGCACGAATCTGCCCGGATTCGCGACAAACGAATAGCCATGAAATCCGTGTTATCCGTGCACATCCGTGTCCAACGTCAAATTCGCCAGACTCCGGTAACTCGGTTGGCCGGCCCATCACGCGGCGTTCCCGTCACAGATGACAGGGAGAAGGGAGGAGAAAGGCGTGATTCCCCGCAAAAAGCTCGAAATCCCCGACAAGGTGAGTGGTCGCACGGTGACCACCAGGGGCGTGCACCTGCAACCCTTTGGGTTTCACGGCGACTGGCTGAAAAACGCCAGCTACTGGACCGACCTGCTGGTGAGCATGGACATGTCGTGGGTGATCATGATCACCGACGGCGACTCGGTGCGGCAGACCTACGGCCTGGGGATCAGCCCGGTCGAGGTGCTGCTCGACGCCGGGATCATCCCCATCATCCGCGAGCAGCAGTTGTTCCCCTACCCCTTCACGGAGCACGACACGTTCCGCTGGACGGTGGAGGTGTATGGCCGCTACGGGCTCAAGCCTTTCTGGATCATCCGCAACGAGCCGTTCGACATCCGCGAGTGGGTGCAGCAGCAGGTGCCGCCCAACGCGTGGGACGTGATCATGTCGGTCTGGTCGCAGGCGGCGCAGTTCATCGCCTCGAACGGCGGCTACGTAGGATTCCCCGACGGGCCGCTCTACACGGAGAACCCGTTCGAAAAGATCAAGGCGTTCGACTGCCAGTGGGTCTTTGACCAGGGCAGCGGCTTTTACACCGGGCACCACTATGGCAAGAACCGGCCGCGCGATTACCCCTACGACGCCGTGACGCAGCACGGCGCGCAGTTGACGGAAGAGGCGTACCGCCGCCTGCTCGACGACTATGCGACCGATCCACGCTGGCGCGAAGAGCCGTTGGAGCTGCTCAACGACGCGCGCACGCGGTTCCAGTCGCCAGGGCTGACGGCCATCGCCGACGACGTCTGCTGGCGTGGCTGGGAAAAGATTGTCCACTGGTCGCTCGAGTCGTTCGGCTACGTCGTGCCGATGGCGCTGACCGAGGGCGGGTGGGTGCCGCGCGACAGGCCCGGCACCGGCCCCAATACCGACATCCGGATGCCGCACACCACGCCCAAGATGGTGGCGAAAAAGACGCTGCAGATGTTCGACGCGCCGTCGCCCTTCTTTGGGCAGTGTCCCTGGCTGCTGGCCGACGAGGACATGGGGGGCAGTGGCTGGCCGTTCGACGCTTGGCACGGCTGGGCGTACAGTGAAAAGTATGGCAGCAAAAAGCCGGTGATCACGGTGCTGCAGCAGGTGCGGGCGAAAGAAGTCGCGCCGCGCACCGAGCCGCTGGTGATCGGCGTGAACGGCGACACACGCGACATGAACTATGTACACGACACATATGGGGCCGGCTACCGGCGCGGCGACGGCGACGTGCGCCTGATCGAGATCCACGAATACGAGGGACCGGCCACGTTTGACGTGTGGGTGGTGGACGACGACGGGTTGCCGGTGGAGGGCATGCCATTTTACTACTATCATCCCACCGCGCCGCCCATCAAGCCCGAAGCCGGCGTGACCGAGTGGTACGACCGCGCCGTGCGTAAAACGACCGACAGAAACGGGCGGATCGCCTTCGATGTGGTCGGAAGTGCGTCGGCGCCGGGCACGGGCCAGGCCGCCATCTGGCCGGCGGGCAGGGGCGACGTCCTGGAAAACCTGGGGCTGCTGGCCGGCACGCGCAACCGGCACGTGAACGGCATGTGGCAGGTGTACGCCGGGGGCCTGCCCGAGCCGCCACCGGGACCGCCCCCCGTGCCGCCGGGCCCCGGCCCGGAGCCCGAGCCCGGCTGGCACATGGAGGTCGCGTACCGGCAGGGGCCGAAGGTGATTGCCGGGTCGCTGCCGCGCGCGAACATCCAGGTGACCGTGACAGACCCGTGGGGCAACGCCGGCACGGTCACCAGCGGGTCGAAAACGGAGTATGGGCTGGGCGGTTTTGAAGTCGTGGCGCCGCACGTCGCCACCTACACCATCGCCTTCCTCGATCAAAAGTTCGAGGTGACCACACGCGACGCCACCACGCTCGTGACCTTTACCGAAACCGCGCCGCCAGAGGAGCCACCGCAGGAGCCGGAGCCGCCCGAGGAACCAGAGCCGCCTGAAGAGCCAGAGCCGCCGCAGGAGCCAGAGCCACCCGAAGAGCCAGAGCCGCCGCAGGAGCCAGAGCCACCCGAAGAGCCAGAACCACCGGCCCCGACAGGATGGGCGATGGACCTCGAATACCGGCCCGGGCCGAAGGTGATCGCCGGATCGCTGCCACGCGCCGGAATCGACGTGACGATCGCCGACCCGTGGGGCAACGCCAGCAGGGTGATCAGTGGCTCCAAGCCGGAACATGGACCCGGGGGATTCGAGGTAGTCGCACCGCACCCCGTGATCCACACCATCGCGTTTTTGGATCAGCGCTTCGAGGTGCAGATGCGCGACGAGATGGCGGTGGTCACCTTCTCCGAGTCGACGGCGCCAGGCGGCCCCGTGCCCCCTGCCGAGCCCGAGCCGCCCGCCGAGCCGGAGCCATCGGCGCCCGGCGGGTGGCGGATGGACACCGAATATCTACCCGGCCCGCGGGTGATCTCGGGCTCACTGGCACGGGCGGGGATCGAGGTGACGGTCACCGATCCGTGGGACAATGAGAGCAAGGTGGTGAGCGGCTCCAAGCTCGAGTACGGGCCGGGTGGGTTCGAGGTGGTGGCACCGCACCTGGTGACCTACACGATCCGTTTCCTCGACCAGCGCTTCGAGGTGCCGGTGCACGACGGCGCGACCATCGTGCACTTGCGAGAAGAGGTGACGCGCGACATGCTGCCCGACGTGGGCGCCGCACCCGACCCGGGGGCTCTGCCCGAGGACGTGCGGCCGCGCGGCACCGGCTGGCAGATGGACGTCGAGTACCGGCCCGGCCCACGGATCATCGCCGGCTCGCTTCCGCGCGCCGGGATCGAGGTGACCGTGGCCGACCCGTGGGGCAACGCGAGCAGGGTGGTGAGTGGCTCCAAGGCCGAATATGGGCCGGGTGGATTCGAGGTCGTGGCGCCGCACGCGGTGACGCACACGATCAGCTTTTTAGATCAGCGGTTCGAGGTGCCGGTGCGTGATGGGTCGGCGATCGTCACATTCAGCGAGTCGGGCGCGCCGGGAGAGCCCGAGCCGCCTCCGGTGGGGCCCACGCCGCCGCCAACAGAGCCAACACCGCCACCCACGCCCACCCCGCCGTCCGGTTCAATCGACGAAAAGTGGGCGCAGGTGATGGAACGGCTCGACCGGATCGAGACGCTGCTGCGAGCGCTGAACCGGTGAGCGTAGTGGGCCAGTCGGGGTACCAGGGCTGACCGGCGCAAGTCCTCGGCTAATTGTCCTGCCGAGCGGAGTGAAGCAGTCGCCGCTTTTTTGAGCGGAGATTGCTTCGTCGCTGCGCTCCTCGCAATGACAATGGTTGGCGGATTTCCGCCGGCGAGCACCAGGGCAGAATGCAGGCTGATTTTCGGCAATAACGAGTCCCGTACGCCTGATAGCGCAGTTCTACGGCCATGGAGAATGCAGTCCCGATGCTGATGAGGGCCTTTTTTCAAGCTCAACTATCGGGTTAAGGGGGGCGAGGTGAGGGAGCTGCAGGCGCGTGCGCCTATCTTTCTACTCTTTCACGCACACCGAGCGGCCGGCCCGGGGGGGGGCACCCATGAGTGATCGAAAGATAGAAGGGTTGTCGATGGGCAAGCGCCCACCGGGGCACCAGTGCCGCAAGGCAAGGTGCTGGGACAACGAACGGCTGTGTGGACACCCGACAGTTGGGCCGTGTATCACTATGATGACGTGCGGGGCCGGCTCTCGTCGGAGGTGCGGTGGATCAACGGAGCGCCGGCACCAATCAGCAGGTACACGACGAGCTACGCATACGATGCCATGGATCGGGTAGAGACAAGTACCTATCCAGGTCCTGGCGGCGAATCTGTGACCACGACCTACAATGCCCAGTCACTGCCGGCCACCCTGACAGGCGATGCCAACTATGTCACGAATGGAACGTACAACGCGCTGGGACAACCGAAGGCACGCCATCTTGGGAATGGGGCTATAACGACGTACGAATACTATGACGATCCGTCTGTCTGGGGATCTAGTCTTTCGTATCGCCTATGGCGAATTGACACGACGTACTCCGACGGGCACTCGGTTTTAGACTATGGCTACGATGCGGTTGGGAACATCAACCACATGGTGTATCAGCTCGGTGTAGTGGAAGACGTATGGTTCACTTACGACGCGCTCGATCGCTTAACAGGAACCGTACCGGGTGGAGCTTACACAGCGAGCTATCAATATAGCCCGATCGGCAACCTGGAGTACAAGCAGGAAGGAACAGATACCTACAACCTGGTCTACGACGACACGGATCACGTGCATGCAGTCAGCAAGGTCAACAACATTGGACAGAGCTACGACGACAACGGCAACATGACGACGCGCATCGTCGACGGCGTGACCTACGAGCAAACGTGGGACGTCGAAAACCGCCTGCAGTCGGTGACCGTGGGTGACGACGTGACGACGTTCACCTACGATGGGGACGGCGCCCTGGTGAAAAAGGCGGCGCCCGATGGGATCACCTACTATGTAGGCAACTACTACGAAGAGTTCATCCCGCCACCGCAGGTGGCCACGGTGTCGCCGGCTGACCAGGCGACCGTCACGGTGCCGCAGCCCGTCGTGCTGATAGAGTTTGATCGCAACGTGACATGTACAGCGGCTCCGTGCGTGACGGTCAGTCACGCAGGGACGAACGTGTCCGGCGACGTAGCGGTCGACGGCCACCAGGTCACCTTTACTCTCGATGAGAACGTGGATCTGCAGAGCAATACGACGTACGACGTGAGCGTCAGCGGCCTCAGCGATCCGGACCGTGGCCTCGAGATGCAAGCGCCGT
>DATHUZ010000239.1:0-1981 GCA_035461725.1 Anaerolineae bacterium | reverse complement strand
GGATGGTGGCAGCCCCACGCCGACGGCCCCGAGGCGGGCACCCAGTTGTATGGGCGCGAAGGGCTGGCCCAGTTGTTCCCCACCGGACTGCGGGTGCCGCGAGGGCCGGCGATCTGCGGCGTCGCGGGCGAATGGGACGCGGTCGATCCCGGCTTTCCTTTCCCGCGCCCGGAGCACTGTCCGCAGGCGATGTACGACGCGCAGATGGCCTATTTCGTCGACTGCGTCCGCGCCGGCCGCACGCCTGTGCCGGGTGGCGCCGAGGGGCTGGTCAATATGCGCATCGTCGACGCGGCCTACGAGAGCGCCCGGACCGGCCAGGTGGTCGAGCTGTAAGGGGGCAGGCAAGCCCACCCGACGCGTGGCGGCCCCGACACGGTGGGCAGCCGCGCCATGAAATCATTGTGGACGCCGCGGCGTGAGCGGATCCGCCAGATGCACGTCCGCGCTGGAGAGGAGAAGAGCCGATGCAGTCTACTTCCTTGACCGCCGAGAATGGGCAGCGTCTGCCGGCGGCGCCCGAGTTTCGCACCAGCACCAAAACACGCATGATGTATTCGCTGATGAGCCTGGGCGTGGCGACGCCGGCCGAGGCGGTGGCCGGGGTGATGGCCTTTTACATCGTGGACGTCAAGAACCTGCCGGCAGAATGGTTCGCCGCCTTCTGGTTCGTCTATACGATCTATAACGCCCTCAACAACCCGGCGCTTGGCTACCTGTCCGATCGCACCCGCTCGCGGTGGGGCCGGCGCATCCCGTACGTGCTGTTCGGCGGGCTGCCTTACGCGGTGGCGTTTGCCCTGCTCTTCACCGCGCCGTTCGACGGCCGGGACAACCCTGCCGGCTTGCTGATCTACTTTGGCGCGGCCATCGTCGTGTGGGAAGGCCTCTACACGGCCTTCGCCACCGGCTATTACGGCCTGCTGCCCGAGATGTTCCCGACCTACCGCGAGAGAACAGACGTGGCGGCCAAGATGAATATCTTTCAGACGATCGCGCTGGTGCTCGGCGCCGCGCTGCCGCCGCTGCTGGCCGACATCCTCGGCTGGAGCGGGATGGCAGCGGTTTTGGCCGTCGTGTCTGTCATTGCCATCTATGCCGGCTATCCGGCCCTGTTCGAGCGCCCGGATCTAAAGAAGGATACGGGGTTCCCATTCAGCGCGGCGCTCAAGGCGACCTTTGTCAACCGCAGCTACCTGACGGCCGCCGGGGCGCAGGCGATGCGCTTTTTCGCCACCGGCGTGCTCCAGACAGGCATCCTTTTCTACCTGAAATACAGCCTCAAGGTGGATGAGAGCCTGGCGACGGTCATCCTGGGCATCGCGTTTCTGGTGGCGATGCTGTCGCTTTATCCGTGGCGCAACTGGGTGGCCAACAGGCTCGACTCGCGCCGCACGCTGATGCTGGCCAACGCCGTAATGATCGCCGGCATCGTGCCGATGGGCTTTTCGCCCAACATCAATTTCACCTACGCCGCCGCCGTGGTGCTCGGCATCGGCCTCGGTGGGCTGGTGCTCATCGGCGACGTGATCATGACCGAGGTGATCGACGAGGACGAGGTGGCGACAGGCCACCAGCGCGCCGGCATGTACTTTGGCATGAGCGGCTTTTTGATCACGCTCAGCGGGCTGCTGGTGTCGTCCGTGTTCGGGCTGCTCATGCCCGCGTTCGGCTACGACACGCTGCTCGAAGCCCAGCCCGCCAGCGTGGACCTCGGCTTTCGCATTTTCCTGACCGTGCCGACGACGATCGGGTTCCTGGCGGCGATCACGCTGCTGTGGCTCTATCCCCTGCACGGCAAACGGCTGCAGACGATCAGGGATACGCTGGCTCAAAAGATGGGGGAGGCATAGTTTTAGTTTCACAGAGATACACGGAGGAGGCACGGAGATTCACAGAGAGGGGAGAGAGAAGGCTGCCTGGTGCCCGCCGTTTTGCGTGCATCTCTCCGGAACGAGCACCAGGGCACCCCGGCAAGGGG
>DATHUZ010000238.1:0-4130 GCA_035461725.1 Anaerolineae bacterium | reverse complement strand
TTCGCTTCGCTCGCAACGACACTGGCTTAATAGTAGCCGTAAAAAATGCGGCCACCGGGCTTGTCAGATTCGAGATTTTGTGTTATACTGTGCGGCAGTTCGAAACTGAGAGGTGATTTGTTGGTAACCGCGCGCACAAGTGTCCGCCCTGATAGCCCTGACCCGTCGCCAGGCTCCAGGTCTGGATAGCTTGCTTGCGCTTTTGACACGCTCACACAGGCCAGCTCTTCAGACAGGTTGAGAGTTGGCCTTTTGTTTTGTCCAGTGGTGGGGGCTCGGTCGGAGACCGGCCCCAGCGGGGGGGAAGATCGATCCCGGCAGTTCAGAGACAGACGATGCTCAAGATTCTGACGGTTAGTGACAAAGTCGATGAAATGCTCTATAGCCCTGCCATCAGGCGCATGTTTGCCGACGTGGACCTGGTGCTCGGCTGCGGCGACCTGCCCTTCTATTACATGGAGTTCATCGTCACCATGCTCGGCGGCCCCCTCTTTTACGTGATCGGCAACCACGCCTATGCCGTGAAAAACCGGTATGCACCGCGCGACGAGTGGGAGTATCCCAAGGGGTGTGAGAACATTGACGGGCGAGTCGTGCGCTATCGCAAGCTGCTCATTGCCGGGCTAGAGGGCTCGATGCGCTACAATCGTGATCCCGACTTTCAATACACCGAGCGCGAGATGGCGTGGAAGATGTGGCAGCTCGCCCCGGTACTGCTGATGAACCGGGCCCTGCACGGGCGTTACCTCGACATCCTGGTCACCCATGCGCCGCCGGCCGGGATCCATGACCGCAGCGACCGCTGCCACCAGGGCTTTCAGGCCTTTCGCACGTTCATCGACCGCTTCCGGCCGCGCTACCTGGTCCACGGCCACATCCACGTCTACAACCCGAGCGATCCGGTGGAGACGGTCGTGGGCGACACAACCGTCATCAACACGTATGGCTACAAGACCATCGAGATCGACGAGGAGAGTTTGTCTTGAGTCTCAAAGGCAGTGTCAGGCAGAAAGCAGAAGAAGCCTTCACGCAGGCTCGACGTCGCGCCTTTGTGCAGCGCATCTGGCACTATGTGACGCGCCAGCCGGAGGATGGGCTGTTGTCGTTCGACCAGGTGCGCGACAAGCTGAGCATCCGCGGCCAGCACTATGTTGGGCTGCGCTCGATCCCCATTGAAAAGGTGGTGGGCACGGTAGGCCGCTACCAGGAGTTCAACCGCGCTTTCCTGCCCACTCAGGAGCACATTCGAGAAAGGTGGAAACGGGTCTACGAGGCGGCCCACGGCTCGGGCCTGCCGCCGATCGATGTATACAAGATCGGCGAGGTCTATTTCGTGCGCGACGGGCACCACCGCGTGTCGGTGCTCAAGGAGCTGGGCGCGCCGACCATCGAGGCGCTGGTCACCGAGCTGGATACACCTGTGTCCCTGGCGGCAGACGTGGACGTGGCGCAGCTCGCCTTGAAATCCGAATACGCCTCGTTCCTGCGACAGACGAGGCTCGACCAGCTCCGCCCACAACAGGACCTCATCTTTACGCTGCCCGGCCAGTATCAGAAGCTGCTGGAGCACGTTGCCGTGCACCGCTACTTTCTTGGTATGCGCGAGCAGCGCGAGATCCCTGAGAGGGAAGCGGTGGCGCGTTGGTACGACGAGATCTATTTGCCCATGGTTGCGCTGATCCGCGACGAGGGCATCCTGGACGAGTTCCCCGAGCGCACCGAGGCGGACCTGTACATGTGGGTGATCGAGCATCGCCACCACCTGAGCGAGCATTTCGGAGGCGAGGTGCCTTTCGACCAGGCGGCGGCCCAGTTTTCCCGCTCATTCGCGACGGGGGCAGGCCGAAAACAGCTCGAAGAAAGGGCTGCGCATGCGACGGACGGCGGCGGCCAGCGCTCCACCTGGACGGGCACCATCGCCGTCTTTGGCAGCGGCCGCGCGCCCGTCGAGCACGAGGTGCTGCGCCAGGCTGAAAGGCTGGGCGAGCTGCTGGCAGAGGCGGGCTTTACCGTGATGTGCGGCGGCTATGGCGGCACGATGGAAGCCGTCAGCCGCGGCGCCCAGCAGGCGGGCGGCGAGACGGTGGGCGTGACGATGGACCTGTTTACCGCCAGGCTGCAACCAAACGCCTGGCTGACGAAAGAGCAGCGTGTGAAGGATTTTTTCCCACGCCTCCGGCGCCTCACAGAAGCAGATGGGTTCGTCGTCCTGCGCGGTGGCATCGGCACGCTGACAGAAGCGAGCCTGACCTGGAGCCTGCTCCAGACGGGCCAGATCGCGATGCGCCCCTTTGTCTTTGTGGGCGACAGTTGGCGACGCGTGTTCGACTGCCTGCGTGCCGAGACCTTTATGGCCGAGTCCGATTTTGCCCTGGCCACCGTCGTCCAGAGCGTCGAAGAAGCAGTCGGGCGGATCAAGGAAGCACTTGCACCGAGCCCGTAGCGCCCCTCTTTGGCAGGGCCAAAGAGGGGGGAGCGGAGCGACGTGCAAGGCGGGCCGGCCCAGCCCGCCCCCGAATCCGGAGAGTGGTTACACAGAGATTCACGGAGGAGCAGAATGTCTGAAGATAAAAAGCTGACACCCAGGAGCGAGGATTTTTCCGCCTGGTACAACGAGGTAGTCGTGCGCGCCGAGCTGGCTGACTATGCCCCCGTACGGGGGTGTATGGTGGTGCGTCCCTACGGCACGGCGCTCTGGGAGAACATCCAGGGGCAATTGGACCGGCGGTTCAAAGAGACAGGGCACCAGAATGCCCTCTTTCCCCTGCTGATCCCAATGTCCTTTTTCGAGAAGGAGAAGGATCACGTCGAGGGGTTTTCGCCCGAGCTGGCGGTGGTGACACATGGCGGCGGCAAGGAGCTGGAAGAGCCACTCGCGGTGCGCCCCACGTCAGAGACCGTGATCGGGTACATGTACTCAAAATGGATCCGGTCCTACCGCGATCTGCCGGTGTTGATCAACCAGTGGGGCAGTGTGATCCGCTGGGAGATGCGCACCCGCCTCTTTTTGCGCACCGCCGAGTTCTACTGGCAAGAGGGGCACACGGCCCACGCCACATCGCAAGAGGCGCAGGAAGAGACGCAGCGCATGCTCGGCGTATACGCCGACTTTGCCATCCATGAAGCGGCCGTGCCCGTGGTGGAGGGGCGCAAGAGCGAGACGGAAAAGTTCGCAGGCGCGCAGGCCAGCTACAGCATCGAGGCGATGATGGGCAACAAGTGGGCGCTGCAGGCGGGCACCAGCCACTACTTTGGGCAGAACTTTGCCAAGGCGTTCGACATCCAGTACCTCGACAGGAACAACGAGCTGCAGCACTGCTGGACGACGAGCTGGGGGCTGAGCACGCGCATGGTGGGCGCGATCATCATGGTGCACGGCGACGACCAGGGCCTGCGCCTGCCCCCTAACCTGGCCCCCTACCAGGTCGTGATCGTGCCGATCTGGCGCAGCGACGACGAGCAGACGGCAGTGCTGGAGGCGACAGAGCGCGTGCGCCGGGCACTCACCCCCCGCTTTCGTGTCACGGTCGACGATCGCCCGGAAGTGACGCCTGGTTACAAGTTCAACGAGTGGGAGATGCGCGGCGTGCCACTGCGGATCGAGATCGGTCCACGCGACGTCGAAAAGCAGCACGTGGTGCTGGCGCGGCGCGACGTGCCCGGCAAGCCGGGCAAGAGCTTTGCGCCGATGGACGGTGTGGCCGAGGCGGTGGGCGACATGCTCGACACGATCCAGGCCGCCATGCTGGCGAGCGCGACGGCGTTCCGCGATGCCAACATCCACGACGCGGCGACGCTTGAAGAGCTGCAGGCGATCGTCGCCGACGGTTGGGCGCGTGCGTACTGGTGTGGCGACCTGGCGTGTGAGGCCAGGATCAAAGAGGAGTCGCGCGCGACGAATCGCTGCATCCCACTCGACCAACAGGGGCGCGGTCCTGGGATGTGCGTGGTGTGCGGCGAGCCGGCGCAAGCGTGGTCTTATTGGGCACGCGCGTACTAGTCGGGTCCGTCCAAATAGGAAAAACCTGACAGGTCTCACTAGACCTGTCAGGTTTTATTTTAAAAGACGCAATCCGGAGGATGGCGGTACAGCTTTAACGCTCGGGTGCGCCCGACGCGATCCAGTCGAT
>DATHUZ010000237.1:0-4889 GCA_035461725.1 Anaerolineae bacterium | reverse complement strand
GCGTCATCAGCCTGGCAGTGGCTATGATGATCCAGCCGATGGCGGGTATGCTCAGCGACAGGACGACCCACCCGCTCGGCAGGCGCCGGCCCTGGATCATTGGCGGCACGCTCATCTCTCTCTTCTTCCTGGCGATTATCGGCCTGTCGCCCTCTTTTCAGGGCGAGATGCTGGCCGGGTTGTCGGTGGCCTATCTCGTCCTTCTCCTCGGCGTGGCGCTGCTCCAGGTGTCTTCGAATTTCGCCCTGGGTGCGGTGCAGGGCCTGATCCCCGACCTGGTGCCCGAGGAGCAGCGCGGCCGTGCGTCCGGGGTTAAGGCGGTAATGGAGTTGCTGCCAGCCTTCATTGTCATCGCCGTCGGATCGCTGATCGACGCGGGCCAGATCTGGCCGGTGATCGGCCTCCTGATGGCCGGCTTTTTCGCGTCGATGCTGGTCACGGTGTTTGGCGTGCACGAAGAGCCGCTGCGTGCCAGGCCGGCCGGCGGCGTGCGCGAGCGCCTGCTGCGGCTGGTGGCATTGGCCACGATCTTTGTCGCGGTGACCCGCGTTGCGCTCTGGATGGTGAATTTCGCCGGCCGCCAGGTAGAAGGGGCGGCGCCGGCGGTCCAGGTCGCCGTCGTCGGGTTGGCAGGACTCGGCGCGATGGCCGGGTCGGTGCTGGCCGGAGTCTACCTGGGCGCGCGCGTGGGCATCGGCCGCGAGGCGGAGGATCGCACCTCGTTCATCTGGTGGGTGATCAACCGTCTCCTCTTTCTCGCCGCCGTCGGCTCGATCCAGGGCTTTGCCCAGTATTTTCTGTCCGACGTGCTGCGCATCGAGAACGCGGCCACCGTCACCACACTGCTGCTGGCAGTGGTGGCCGTCTTTTTGATCGCGTCGGCCCTCGCCGGCGGCGCGCTGGCCGACAGGCTGGGGCACAAGCGGCTGGTGGGCTGGGCGGCGCTCATTGCCGCCGTGGGCACCCTGGTCATCCTCTTTGCACGCTCGGTGCCGATGGTCGTGTTCGCCGGCAGCATTATCGGCATCGCCTCAGGCACCTTCATGGCCACCAACTGGGCGCTCGGCACGCGCCTGGTTCCACCCGCCGAGGCGGGCCGTTACCTCGGCATTGCGAACCTGGCCGGGGCGGGGGCCGGCATCGTCGGCGCCGGCATCGGCGGTCCCATGGCCGACTTTTTCAACGCCGTCGAGCCGGGGCTCGGCTACCTGGTGATCTTTGGTTTATACGGTGTGCTCTTTGTGCTATCGGCCGTCACGCTCGTGAAGGTAAAAGTTCCGTAAAGCACCTCAATCCTCCACGGGCGGGTGATGTTCGTCCTCGCCTTCCTCTTCGCGCTTCAGGTTTTCGGAAATGTCGTCGAGCCGGGCCATCACCCGGTCGTGCAGCGAGCCCTCGGTATAGTTCCCATCCGACTCGATCGTGCCCGCGGGGATGCCCGTCAGGATCTCCAGCCCGTCGTCGACGTCGTCCACGGCATAGATGTGAAATCGACCTTCCGCCACTGCCTGCACCACGTCGTCGCGTAGCATCAGGTTGACCTTGTTGGCGGCCGGGATGATCACACCCTGGTCGCCGGTCAGGCCGTGGCTGCGGCACGTGTCGAAAAAGCCCTCTACCTTTTCGTTGACGCCGCCGACAGGCTGCACGTGGCCCTGCTGGTCCACCGAGCCTGTGACCGCGATCCCCTGCTTGATCGGCGCCTCGGCCAGACTGCTCAGCAGGGCGTACAGCTCGCTCGAGCTGGCACTATCCCCTTCGACCTCGTCGTACGACTGCTCGAGCGAGATCGTCGCCGACAGGTTGAGGGGCAGGTCGAGGGCGTACTTGCCGCCCAGGTAGCCGTTAAGGGTGAGCAGCCCCTTGTCGTAAATCCGCCCGCTCAGCTTGGCTTCCCTGTCGAGAGACACCACGCCCTCTTTGCCCGTGTAGGTGCGCGCCGTGATGCGCGACGGGCGGCCAAAGTCATAGTTGCCGAGCGACAGGATCGTCAGGCCGTTCACCTGGCCGATCTCCTCACCAGACAGGTGGATGCGCAGCGAGCCTTCGTCGATCCGTTCCTGGATCTCTTCTTCGATCCTGTTGGCACGGTAGGCCCGCTGCTCGATGGCCTTGCACACGTCCGCCGCCATAGTGCGCTCGCGCTTTGCCCGCTGTGCCCAGAAGCCGGCCTCGCGCACCAGGTCGGCGATGTCGCCAAAGCGCGTCGACAGCTTTTTTTGGTGCTCTGCCAGGCGCGATCCGAATTCGACGATACTGCCCACCGCCTCGCGGTCGAAGGGCAGCAGTCCCTCCTCGTGGCAGCGCGCGGCGATAAACTCGGCGTAGCAGTGCATCGTTTCGGACGTGCGCTCGAACGTGTCGCCAAAGTCGGCCTGTACCTTAAAGAGCTTACGAAAGTCGCCGTCGTATTCGTACAGGCCGTAATAGGTCCACGGGTCGCCGATCAACACCACCTTGACGTCGAGTGGGATCGGCTCGGGCTCGAGCGTGATCGTTGATACGAACTGTGTCTGCCCGCCCGCCTCCTCGGTGCGGATCTGGCGGTTTTTCAGTGCGCGCTTGAGCGCCTCCCACGCCACGTGGCTGTCGAGCAGCGGCTCTGCCTCCAGGATCAGATAGCCGCCGTTTGCGCGGTGTAGCGCGCCGGCCTTGATCATGGTGAAATCGGTGACGAGCGCGCCCATCTCGGCCCGGTGCTCGATCCGCCCCAGCAGGTTGCCGTAGGTCGGATTCGGCTCAAAGACGACAGGCGCGCCCTCCTGCGCACCGCAGTCGACCAGGACATTCACCCGGTAACGGTTGAGAAAACCGTCGGCGTCGGGGTCAGGCAGGCGCAGCGCACCGCCCTGTTCCCCCTCATCCTGTGCACGAAAGCGGGCAAGGTGCTCCACGACGTCGGCTTCCACCGCGTCGAGATAGGCCACCACCTCTGGCGTCTCGGCCCAGGCAGCCTTCAGGTCCTCGGCAAGCTGGTCGACGGCGAACGCCGCCATCTGGCGATCCATCTCTTGCAGGGCACGCTTGGTCGCTTTTTCCAGGTCGCGCACGGCGCGCATCGTGTCGAGGACCCTGTCGCGCAGCTCGACCTGGCGCGCCTCGAGGCTGCGCGCCGTTGCTGTGTCGATCTGGTGCTGTGTCTCGGGCGTGATCACCTGCCCATGAATGACCGGGGCCAGGGCCAACCCCGTGCTGCTGGTTAGCAGTGCGAACCCCTGGCTGTTTACCTCGCGCTCGAGCTGCCCCAGCGTCTCGCTGCGCCGGCGCTGCATCTCTTGCAAGATCGCTTCGCGCTGCTCTTCATACTCCTCACTTTCAAAGATGCGCGGGATCTCGCGCCTCAGGTCGTCGAGCAGCTCTTCCATATCGCGCCGGAACCGGGTAGCACTACCTGCAGACAGGGTGATGGCGTGCGGCCGGTTCGGATCGGCAAAGTTATTCACGTATACCCAGTCGCCGGGTGCCGGCTGCCCGGCTGCCGCCGGCACCAGCGTGGTGCGGATCGTCGTCGTCCGCCCCGTGCCGGTCAACCCCAGGGCAAAGATGTTAAACCCGGACCCGGGCACGTGGACGCCAAAATCGATGGCGTTCACCGCCCTGTCCTGGCCGATGACCGATACGGCGCCCTCCAGCGACTGCGTCGTCTCGAATTGAAAGCTGCCTGGATCGCATCGATGGGTCAGTTGTTCGGGCTCGAGCTCGTGTACTTGGTTGGTCATGCCGCGTTGTAGCCTCCTGATATTCGTGGCGATTATAGTCGGAAAGCGGCGATTTGTAAACTGGGGGGGAGATATTGGATATCGCGTTCGAAGTAACGGCTTCAGCCGTGCCTTGCCGGCAGCCGCAGCCACAACGTCAAAAGATTCCGGCGCAGCCGCACCCACAGCGCGTGGATGTGCCACGTCGTCCGTTCCGGGGTCGGGCGAGGACTGTAACGCGACTCCACAAAGGCCTCCACCAGGTCGTCCACGTCGCCCGGCACCTCTTCGGCCGCGCGGCGCGCACGCGGCCAGCGCGCTTTGCTGCCCCGGGCGCGCAGCGTGGCCCCGAGCGACTGGGCGTACTCGCGTGGCGTCTGTCCGTCGCGCAGCGGGTGGTGCAGGCGCCCTCCCCAGTGCAGCAGGCGCCCGTAGCGGTCCTGTACCAGCTCCCCACCCACTGGCGCGTACCCGGGCTGCCACAGCCAGGCCAGCAATCCGCCGAGCCCAACCACCGCGCCCACCAGCGCCACCAGGCCCCATGGCACCTGCTGCCACCAGCGGGGCGGGTGCCGCGGCAGCGGGGGGAGTGTCTCGGCCGCGGCCGTGCTCCCCGGCCGCGCCAGCGCCGCCTGGCCCGCCGTCGGCTCGAACTCGACCCAGCCGATGCCGTCGAAATAGACCTCTGGCCACGAGTGCCCATCCTGCGCGGTCACCACCCAACGGCGCGCCTCGGGGTCGTACGTGCCCTGGGCGTAACCCGTCGCCAGGCGTGCCGGCACGCCCACCGCGCGCGCCATCACCACCAGGGCTGACGCGTAGTAATCGCAGTACCCCTCTTGCCTGTCGAACAGGAAATAATCCACCAGGTCGCGGTCGTCCGGCGGCTCGGGCAGGTCGAGCTCGTAGGCGTACGTGCGCAGGTATCTCTCCAGCCGGAGCACGGCGTCGTAGCGCGTCGGCGCGTCGCTCACTACCTCGCGCGCCAGCGCCACCACCCGCGGCGGCAGGCTGTCGGGCAGCGCCAGGTAGCGCCTGGACAGGTCCGGCGGCACGGCATCCCCGAGCGCGGCGCTCGCCCGCAGGTCGTGTACCGCCGGCTCGGGCACTCGCGATAGCACGGCGTTGCGCTCCACCTCGCCGGCGATCTCGACCAGGTCGCCCGGCGCGCGCCAGCGTGCGGCGACGGGC
>DATHUZ010000236.1:0-2711 GCA_035461725.1 Anaerolineae bacterium | reverse complement strand
TTGTTGCCCATGGATGACTGGATTGTAACCGAAACCGAATTCGACGCAGCCCGTCTGCACCAGCAGGAGACCGTGTTCACCGTCGGCAACGGCTACCTGGGCACGCGCGGCAGCTTTGAGGAAGGGTACCCAGGCGCGTTGCCCGCGACGTTGTTTCACGGCGTGTACGACGACGTGCCGATCGTTCACACCGAGCTGGCGAACGCGCCCGATTGGACCTCGCTCTCGCTTACGGTCGAGGGCGAGCCATTCCGCCTCGACCTGGGCACCGTACTGGCATACGAGCGCCGCCTCGACCTGCGCCGCGGCGTGTTGAGCCGCGACGTGCGCTGGCAGAGCCCGGCAGGCAGGACGGTCGACGTGCACTTTGAGCGCTTTGCCAGCCTCGACGATCCTCACCTCCTCGTCGTCCGCTGCCAGGTGACCCCTCTTGATTTCAGTGGGACGATCAAAGTCCAGGCCGGCTTGAGCGGCTACGCTGAAAACGAGGGCGTGCTGCACTGGCGCGTGGTCGGCCAGGGCAGCGACGCATCCAAGATCTGGCTCCACCTGGCGACGCGGCACACGGGCATCGAGCTCGGCATGGCGTCGGCGCTGTCCGTGGAAGGGGGTGGCGACACCTACCAGCGTGCGATCCAATGCACGGGCCTGCCGGCCCACATCGTGCGCTGCCGCGCGCTCCCCGGCAAGAAGATCAGCCTGACCCGGGTCGTCGCCGCGTACACCTCACGCGACCTGGATCGCACCCCGGTCACGCCGCGCCGCGCCCACCCCGGGGCGCCTGACCCCTTGCAAGCCGCGCAGGCCAGGTTGAGCAATCTCTCTGCGGCGCACCTCGCCTACCGCGATCTTTTCTCCGCGCACGCAGCGGCGTGGGCCGGGTTGTGGCGTGATTGCGACGTCGTCGTCGAAGGCGATCCCGATGCCCAGTTGGCGCTGCGCTACAACCTGTTCCAGACCCTGATCGCCGCTCCGCGCCGCGACGACGCGGGCGGGGGTGGCAAGGCCAGCATCGGCGCCAAGACGCTGTCCGGCTTTGGGTATAGAGGCCACGTGTTCTGGGACACAGAGATCTTTATCGTGCCCTTTCTGACCCACACGCAGCCTGACGTGGCCCGTGACGTGCTGACCTATCGCTACTACACGCTGCCGGGTGCGCGGCGCAAGGCGCGAACGGCGGGGTACGAGGGAGCGTGGTATGCCTGGGAGAGTGCCGATACGGGCGACGAGGTGACGCCCAGGTGGGTCCCGGATCCTCACAGCGGCGAGCTGGTGCGGATCTGGCCGGGTGACATCGAGCTCCACCTCAACGCCGACGTAGCCTATGCCGTGTGGCGTTACTGGCAGGCGACCGGCGACGACGAGTGGATGCGGCGCTTTGGCGCCGAGATCGTGCTCGACACAGCAGTGTTCTGGGGCAGCCGCGCCGGGTGGAACGAGGCGCGGGCGCGGTACGAGATCTGCGACGTCATCGGCCCCGACGAGTACCACGACCACGTGAACAACAACGCCTTCACCAACGAGATGGTGCGCTGGCACCTCGAGACTGCGCTGCACGTGCTGGGGTGGCTGCGCCGCCACGACTCGGAGCATGCTGACGAATTGGCGCGCCGGCTCGACCTGTCGACCGAGCGGCTGCGGCGTTGGACCGATGTCATCGGCTGCATGTTCGTCCCGCACGACCCGGAAAGCCGGCTCATCGAGCAATTCGAGGGCTTTTTCGACCTGGAGGACGTGGACCTGGAGGTCTACGAGCCGCGGGTGCGATCGATGCAGGCGATCCTGGGCATCGAGGGTGCAAACCGGGTGCAGGTCATCAAGCAGGCGGACGTGTTGATGCTCCTCTACCTGCTGCCAGACCGGTACGACGCGGACACACTGAGCACCAACTGGGACTATTACGCGCCGCGCACCGACCACACCTACGGCTCGTCGCTCGGGCCGTGCATCCATGCCATCCTGGCGTGCGAGGTGGGAAGCGTGCAAGAGGCATACGAGCACTTTATGCGCGCCGCCCTCGTCGATTTACAGGACGTGCGCGGCAACACGGCCGACGGCATCCACGCCGCCTCGGCGGGCGGGCTGTGGCAGTCCGCCGTGTTTGGCTTTGGCGGCGTCCGCCTCACGCCCGACGGCCCGGTCGCCCACCCGCGCCTGCCTGCGCACTGGACCCGCCTCAAATTCCGCCTGTGCTATCGTGGGCAGTGGTACGACTTTGACCTGCAGCCAGCAGCCAGCAGCCAGCAGCCAGCAGTGGGGGACCCCCAATTCCCCACTTTCCCAATCCCCCACTTCCCCACTTCCCCGCTCCCCGACATCCGGGGGGTTATTTTCGACCTCGACGGCGTGCTCACCGACACCTCCGAGTTCCACTACCTTGGCTGGCAGCGGCTGGCGGATGAGGAGGGGCTGCCCTTCGACAGGCAGGCCAACGAGGCGCTGCGCGGCATCGCTCGCCGCGACTCGCTGCTGCGTTTGCTCGATGGCCGGCCGGCGACCGAGGAAGAGATCCGGGAGATGATGGCGCGCAAGAACCGCTACTACCAGCAGTACATCGAGGACGTCACGCCGGAGAACCTGCTGCCGGGCGTGCTTTCCCTATTGAAAGAGCTGCGAGCTGCCCGGGTCAAGGTCGCCATCGGCTCTGCCAGCAAGAACGCCGCCACGGTGATCGAAAGGTTAGGAATCGGGGACCTGGTGGATGTGATATC
>DATHUZ010000235.1:0-4221 GCA_035461725.1 Anaerolineae bacterium | reverse complement strand
TCCAGCGCATGGGCAGTACCTTTGCCCACGACCTGGTGCTGACCCTACACCTCAGCGCGGCGGTGAAGGTGAAGGAGGCATACCGGGTTTCGCCGCAGATCAACCAGGTGCATTTTCATGACGATCGGGTCGGGCTGGGTTCTCTGCGCCGGCAGGACCCGCAGGTCCTCATCCTGGAGCTGCTGGTGAGCAACACGACCCCCGGCGAGCACCGGCTGCTGCAGGTGGACGTGGAGGGTGTCGTACCGTCTGTCGGACCACAGCCGGTGCGTGCATTGAAGGCAGTGACCGTGTCATTCGACACCACACTCGGCAAACGGGACCCGGTTCCACCCGACATTGTATCGGCGATGGGCAAGCTGACGATCTACAAGATGCAGGAGCGAGCCATGGACGATGTTGAGCAGGGCCGGATTGAGCCGGCCGTTACCCGGCTAAAGACGATGGCCACTCGCCTCCTCGATATCGGCGAGGTAGAGCTGGCCCGTGCCGCGCTGCTCGAGGCCGGCCGTCTGTCACAAACAGGCTCCCTCTCGGCTTCCGGCAGGAAAAAGATCCGCTACGGTACGCGTGGCTTGACCATCGTACCCAAAGAGGTCCGCTATGATTAAGTGTCCCTTCTGCCAGAGTGTGTATCCGGAGAACACGCTCTTTTGCGAAGAATGCGGCTCTTACCTGGCACCCGGAAATGCACAGGCCACCGATCCTCTCACCGGCCCGATGGAAGATGTGGCCGAACGTAAACAGGATGGCGGGCGCTCGACCAAGAGCCTGATCCTGTCGATCGAACAGGGTGGCCACATCGAGCTGCCGCTGTCGAAGGAGGTGGTGATCGGCCGCCTCGACGCGGGACGGGCGATCTTTCCAGACGTCGACTTGACGAATGAACTGGGCATGGAGAAAGGGGTCTCGCGTCGCCATGCACGCGTGTCGCTGCGCGAGAATCAGGTTTTTCTCGAAGACCTGAACAGCCTGAACGGCACCTTTCTCAACGCAACCCGGCTCGTGCCCGAGCTGCCCTATCCTATCAAGGACGGAGATCAGGTGCAGTTCGGCAAGCTCCTTTTAACGATTCACTTGAAGTAGCGAGGAGAGGGCAACTCATGTCGATGGTAGTCATCATTCACCTGGCGAATGAAGATCCAATCGTGGCCGAGATCGAGGATTGGCCCGATCCGACTCACCAAACGCTCACCTTCACAAACCCTCGCCGACGCGATGGCCGGCCGATTCACTATATCACCGAAGGCGCTACGTCGTTTATCTTTCCCTGGGAACGGATCACGTTCGTGGAAGTCATGGAGACCGAGGAGGAGCAAGAGGTCGTCGAATTCTTTCGCGAGTAGCTATCGCCGGCTGGTGCCGGCGCACCTGGTTTGGTGCTAAAGCACCGGCTTGGTGCTAAAGCACCTGGGTCGTGATCACGTTCACGGCGCCGGCCAGGCGCAGCATCATGTCGACGCAGGCTCTCGTATCCTCGGTTACGAGGGCGATGGCGTTGCCACCCCACCCCGCACCCGACAGTTTTGCTCCCAACGCACCGCCCTGCCTGGCGGCAGCCACAAGGCGGTCCAGTTCTGGCGAGCTGACGCCGATCTGCTGCAGCAGAGCGTGGTTTTCATCCATCAGGCGGCCCAGGGTCTCCAGGTCGCCCTGTTCAACCGCCGCACGCACCTGGTGACTGATCGAGCCGATACGGTCAAAGAGTGAAGAATAGAGGTCGGGCTCGGCGTCGTAACGACGTCGCACGTCGCCGACCACCTCGCGGGTGGCGCCGGCAATGCCCGTGTCAGCAATCGCCAACCAGAAAGGGCGCCCCACCCAGAACACTTCCCAACCCTCATCCTTGACAAAAAAGATCGGTTTTTCAAAGGCGACGACCGTGTTGTCGATGCCTGACGGCGTGCCATGGTAGATCTGCTCTGCCTGGTAAACCAGGTCGCTGACGGCACGTGAGGAGATCCATCGCCCATAGTGTTGGGCCAGCGCACGCACGATGGCTGTCGAGATGGCAGCGCCGCTGCCCAACCCACGCCCAATGGGAATGGTCGAGCTGATGGTAACCGTGATGTCGGGGTCGAGCTCCTGCCCCATCTGTTGGAGTGCCAGCCGTACGATGCGCGCGAGCGGTTCTTGATCGCCGGCCTCGGCCACCACCACCGTGCGCTGTATGTCTGAAGCCAAGATTGTGGCGCCCCGGCCCATCGCGGCCGGTTCGACCCGGGCGTGGGCCTGTACCTCGGCGACGGGCAGGGCGACGGCCGGCCGGCCATATACCACCGCGTGCTCGCCGGACAGGATGACCTTGCCCGGTGCCGATGCTGATGTCATAACCGCTCCTTAGTGAGCCCGAGGGATCATGGGCCTGGCGTGGGGCTCGGCGTGACCTGCGGCGTCTCGGCGGCGGCGGGTTCTGGCTCGATACCAAAATAGGCCTCGAGCACCTGCCGGAAGAGGGGGGCCGCATAGGCCGCTCCCTCGCCGGCGTTTTCGACGATCACTGCGATCGCTATTTCGGGCTCGCCGGCGGGAGCATACCCGGCAAACCACGCGTGTGGTAAAGGTTGGCCGCTTTCCGCCGTACCCGTTTTACCCGCCACCGGCATAACCAGCCCCTCAAAGGCCTGATACGCCGTGCCCTCGGCTGCCGACGTGACGCGGTAGAGGCTCTGCTGGATGACTTCCAGATCGGACGCTTTGATGCCGAGCGTGCCTGCTGCCACCGGCTCGAACACCCACTCGGGCACGTCGACATCTGCCGCCACCATCTCGACGATCTGTGGCCTGTAGAGTGTGCCGCCGTTGCCGACGGCGGCCACCATCACCGCCACCTGGAGCGGCGTGACCTGAAGCTCGGCCTGCCCGATGGCCAGGTTAACCGAGTCGCCCGGCGCCCAGCCTTCTCCCTTGGTCGCCAGTTTCCACGCAGGGTCGGGCACCAGGCCCGCTTCTTCGGCGATCTCGATCCCTGTCCGCGTGCCAAAGCCAAAGCGCCTGGCATAGGTGGGCAGCACGTCCTGGCCCACCCCGTTGAGCATGAGCCCCACCTGATAATACGTAATGTCGCACGACACGGTCAGCGCACGATCGAGCGAGATGTTGCCGTGTCCACTTTTCGCCCAGCACGTCTTGGGCCACTCGGGTCCCAACCCGGTCCACGTGCCTCTGCAGATGAAAGAGCTGGATGCCGCCAAACCACCCGCTTCCATCCCTGCCGCCGTGGTGACGATCTTGAACACACTTCCCGCCGGATACGTGCCCTGCGTCGCGCGGTTCACCAGCGGGCGGCGCAAGTCGGCCTGCAATGCCTGCCACTCGGCAGCGCCAATGCCCGTAGAAAAGAGGTTGGGATCAAACTGCGGGTAGGTGGCCAACGCGAGCACACGGCCGGTTTGCGCCTCCAGCACCGCGATGGCCCCCAGGCGGTTCCCCAGGATATCCTGGACCTTCTTTTGGAATTCGCGATCGAAGGTGGTATAGAGGCTGTTCGCTTCGCGAGCCGGCCGATCGGCGAGCACCGCGACTCGATCTCCTTCGACGCTCAGGATCTCGAGCCGGCCGCCACGCTCACCCGAAAGGTAGGGCTCGCCCCACTTTTCCAGCCCAAGCTGACCCACCAACTCGTCACCGCTGTACCCCTCTGCGCGCCACAGGTCTGCCTCTTCTTCGGGGATCGGCCCCACGATGCCCACAATGTGGGGGGCAATGATCTCGGGCCGGTAGGATCGTGTCCACGCCTCGTGCAGCTCGATACCCGGCGTTGCGCTCAGCAGCTCATAGCTTGCCTGGGCGGCAGCCACCGGGATGCGCCCGAGCGGCACGTACCAATCGGGTTGCGCGGCGGCGTACCGCTCGCGCAGGCTGGCGGCAGACTGACCGAGGAGCGCGGAAAGCTGGGCGAGAAGCACGTCTTCGTCCTGAATGTCGCCGGGCACAATTCCGACTTCGACCAGCTCGCCCTGCACCGCCAGGCCCCGTCCATTTCGATCATAGATGTTTCCGCGAGACGGTACGCGCGGCGTGAGGTGCACAAAGGTCTCGTCGCTCAATTGCGGGAGGATCAGAGCGGGCGACCAGCCAACCTCCCACGCGCCCTGCTCGTACGCGAGGTGCATCCTGTTCTCCACCTCGAAGGTGCCGACGCTGGCGCTCTGAAAGGCAACCTGGAATGTCACCTCGGCCTGGTAGCCAGGCTGGTAGGCCGACAGGATGCGTGGGGTG
>DATHUZ010000234.1:0-1790 GCA_035461725.1 Anaerolineae bacterium | reverse complement strand
AACGATCTCGGTGGCGAGCGCGTGGGCACTGCCGGCGTTGAGGTCGGCGATGGCCACCGCCGCGCCCTCGCGCGAGAAGAGCAGGGCCGTCGCCTGCCCGATGCCTGACGCTCCGCCGGTGATGAGTGCTACTTTTCCCTCAAGACTGCCCATCGCGCCTCCCTGCGCTGTATAGTTTCTAATCTGCCGACCCGCCGCCGTCGACGGCGAGGGCGGCGCCGGTGATGAACGATGCCTCGTCAGAGGCGAGAAACAGCACGGCCCGCGCCACCTCTTCCGGCTCGCCCACGCGGTGCATGGGGCGGTTGGCGGCGCCGGCCATATAGTCGGTCCACGCCATGCCGCGCCGCTGCGCGTCGTCCACCAACATCGGCGTGTCGACGTCGCCGGGGCAGACGCAGTTGACGCGGATGCCCTGGGCGCTGTGGTCGACGGCCATCGCCTTGGTGAGCAGCACCACGCCGCCCTTGGCGGCGCAGTAGGCCGCCGCCTCGTTGCCGCCCACCAGCCCCCAGCCCGACGCCATGTTGACGATCGCCCCCTTGCCCTGCTTGAGCATGTGGGGCAGGGCATACTTGGACATGAGGTAGGTGCCCTTGAGGCTGATGTCGATGGTGTCGTCCCACTCTTGCTCGGTGCAGCCGACGACGGTGTTGGCGTAATAGACGCCGGCGTTGTTAAAGAGGACGTCGAGCCGGCCAAACGCCGACAGCGTCTTTTCCACGGCGCGCTGGCACTCGTCGGGAAAGCGCACGTCGCAGCGTACAAAGGTCGCCTCCCCACCATCCGCATGGATCTCGTTCATCACCTGCCGCCCGCGCTCCGCGTCGCGGCCGACGACAACCACCTTTGCGCCCTCTTGCGCAAAGAGCAGCGCCGTCGCCCGCCCAATGCCCGACGTGCCGCCTGTGACAATCGCTACCTTGTCCTTCAAACGCATGACTCCACCCTCCCCCTATGGATGCCGAGCACCCATCCAGAACTGGGCCACATCCACCCGAACCTCCCCTTCCGCGGTGACCACCACACCAAAACCGTCCAGGTTCCGCGGACTCGGTCCCTCCAACCAGATGCCCTCTGCAGAGTATCGACTCCCGTGACACGGGTCGACAAATTCCTGGCTGGCTTCTCTCCAAACGACGTGGCAGCCGCGAAACGGGTCACGCGCGAACAAGGCCAGGAAACGCTCTTCCGGACCGCGAATCAGATAAATCGGAATTGGAGACACCATGGCGACTGGAAGCTGCGTGACGACACCAGGAGTTTCCGATCCAACCGGTGCAGGATCAGGGTCTGCAAATGTCGCCGGCAGATCCAGGCGCGTCACCGAGCCAGGTACGAAATCATCCACCTCGCCGATATAGACTGGCGTTGGCTCCACCGTAGCTCGTGGTGCGGGCTCTACCGTTGCTTGTGGCGTAGACAAACCACAAGTCGAAATCGCCAGAGCCAACACCAAAACCGAGCTGACACGCACGGGTTCGAGAGACCGTGTCGATCCGGTCACTGCGCCGACACCTTCCGTACCGCCCGCTCGTTGTATCCCGTCACCACCGTGACATAGCCGCTCAGCATCTCGTCCACCTCGCGGTCGCCGGTGTCGACCAGCAGCGGCTGTGTCCCCAACGCGTGCAGCTTGTCGGGCGTGCTGACCACCATCACGTTGTCCTTACCCACGCGGCGGATCACGTTTGGGCTGAGCTGCTGGTTGCCGCGCCCGAACAGGTAGCCCTGCCCGCCGATGGGGGTGACGATGATGCGCGCCGCACGCTCCGCGTGCCTGTCGAGCA
>DATHUZ010000233.1:0-3835 GCA_035461725.1 Anaerolineae bacterium | reverse complement strand
GTCCATGGTGAAAAAGACACAGCCGACGTCGCTGTCGTCCTCGATCACCAGGTCCATGGCCGTCTCGGCCGGCGACGTGCCGCGCATGGCTGCCGCCTCGGCCAGCGTCTTGCCCACCAGCGGGCGCAGCGCCTCGCTCTTGAAGCCGATAAGCAGGATATTCTCGGCGCCGCCGGCGGCGAGAAAGGTGCTCTCCCAACTGTCGTCCGAGGTGACCATCTCGTGTCGCAGCCGTGCCCGGACGTCGGGGTCCTTCAGCCGCTCGACCCAGGCCCTGTGCCCGCCTTCCTGCACCCACGGGGGCATCGTCGCGTCGAGCCCCGTCGACGACGCCGGGTAGGGGTAGACGTCGGCAGTCACCCGCAGCCCCGCGGCGCGAGCCAGCTCGATGCGGGCGATGGCGTCGTCGAGCTTGTGCCAGTTGGGCCGGCCCGAGGCTTTCAGGTGATACACCTCGACGGCGACGTTCGCTTGGCGCGCCACGTCGATCAGCTCGTCGAGCGACTCGAGCAGGCGCGCGCCCTCGTTGCGGATGTGCGAGATGTAGAGCCCGCCATACTGCCCGGCCACCTCGGCCAGCGCCACCAGCTCCCAGGGCGGCGCATAGACGCCGGGGGCATAGATCAGGGCCGACGAGACGCCCACCGCGCCTTCTTCCATCGCCAACGCGGCCAGACGGCGCATGTGCGCCATCTCTGATTCTGTGGGCGGCCTGTCGTCGTAGCCCATGGCGTGGATGCGCAGGGTGATGGCGCCCACGAACGAGGCCACGTTGGTCGACACGCCGCGCCGCTCCAGGTGCTCCAGGTATCCGCCCAGCGTCGTCCACGCCACGTCGTACTTGATGTCGCCCTGGCGCTCGAGCAGGTCGGCTTTCATCGACTCGCTGAGTGGCCCCATCGACCACCCCTCGCCCATCACCTCGAGTGTCACGCCCTGGCGCAGGTCGCTCTGCGACCGCCCATCCTCCAGGAGCGAGACGTTCGCCCAACTGAGCACGTTGATGAATCCGGGCGCCACGGCCAGCCCGCCGGCGTCGATCTCGATGCTGCCGCGCAGGGCGCCCGGCGCGCCGACCGCGGTGATCGTGTCGCCGTCCACTGCCACGTCACCACGGGATGGCGGCCCGCCAAGCCCATCGTAGATCGTCCCGCCGCGGATGACCAGGTCGTGCTGCTCGCTGTGTGCCATGTGCGCTGCTCCTCCCTTGTTCGTGTTGTGCGCTGCCGGGTGTTATTATAACACAGGGTTCTGGATCATGCAGGTCATGCCCCAAGTGTGTAACGCTCTCGGAACCCAAGGTACTCTTTCGGACGAAATGCAGATGGACATTCCAGCCCGACCATGATATACTTCTACAGGGGAGGTAGAGATGGCAACGAAGGCGCGTTTTCTCCAGGTCGACGTGTTTACCGACCGCCCGTTCGGCGGCAACCCGCTTGCAGTATTTCCCGACGCGGAGGGGCTGACGTCTGAGCAGATGCAGCAGCTTGCGCGCGAGATGAACCTGTCCGAGACGACGTTCGTGCTGCCGCCCGAGGCGCCGGGCGCCGACTTTATCGTGCGCATCTTTACCCCTGCCCGCGAGCTGCCGTTTGCCGGGCACCCGGTCGTCGGCACCCACTGGGTTCTTGCCCACCTGGGCCAGGTCGCACTGCGCGAGCCGGTGACGCGCGTCCATTTTCAACTGGGCGTGGGCGTGCTGCCTGCCGATCTGCACGTGGCCGGCGGGCGCGTGGAGCGCGTGGTGATGACGCAGGACCGGCCGCGCTTTCTGACAAGGCTCGACGACGTGTCGGGGCTGGCCGCCGGGCTCGGGCTATCTCCCGCTGCCATCGAGGAGACAGGGATGCTGGTGCAGGCGGTGTCGACCGGCCTCCCGCAGATGATGGTGCCGGTGCGCTCGCTGGGCGAGGTGCAGAGGCTGGATCCTGCCGCGTTCGACGTGGCGGCGCTCGACCGGGCGTGGCGTGCCGTCCACTGTGACATGGCGCTGCTGTTCAGCCTGGAGACGGAGCAGGCGGACGCCGCCGCACACGTGCGCGTGTTCGCGCCGCTGCACGGAGTGCCCGAAGACCCTGCCACGGGCAGTGCCACAGGCGCGCTGGGTGCCTACCTGGTACACCACCGCGCGGTGCCGGTGCAGGAGCCTGTCACCCAGCTGGTGACCGAGCAGGGAATGGAGATAGGGCGGCCGAGCCGCCTCGAGATCGAGGTCGACGTCGCCGGCGGCGAGGCGGTGGGCGTCCGCGTGGGCGGCCAGGTCGTGCTCGTGGCGGAAGGTGAGGTGTATCTGCCGAGTTAGGCTGTCGCTGGCGAACAGGCATGACGTGAGGAGTCGCCGGTTTCAGTCCCACAGAGTCGTCATGTCTGGTCGAGACACGACAAAGGGTGAGAGTGGATGGCTGAAGCCGTGGCTACGAATGGGTACTGCACGGCTGACGCCGTTACCACGAACGGGTACTGCACGAGGGAGAGGGAGGGATCAACGATGAACCGACAGAGTATTCCTGGCCAGCTCGCGAGGCTCGCCCTACAACGTGTGGGGCTCGGCTCCACGCTGCTTCTGGCATTCGGGCTGGTGCTGGGCCTGCTCTCTTTGTCCGGCTGCAAGGAGCTCGAGCTCGTTCTGGCGCGGCGCACCGAGGGGGCCAGCCACGGAGTGGCGGCCATCGCGCCCGCGCGGTCGCCGGTGGTGGGCATGCAGAGTGACAGGAAAATCGCGGCGCCCGGCAGCATAGGCATGCGCAAGCTGTTCAAGCGCGGGGCGCTGCCCGCAGGCGGCCGGTTTGAGTGGTGGCCGCCGTTGGGTGCCGCGAATTTTGAGTTCGCTCCCGGCGACGAGCCGCTGCCGGGCGGGCCGCCCTTTGTGTGGAACGACATCCCCGCCGGAGAGGAGCGCACCGTCTCTTTCCGGTACAGCTCTGGTGGCGAGTGGGGCGCGGTCGACACCTTTTCGGCCTACGATGGCACGGGGCGAATGATCGACAGGGTGATGAACGTCACCGAGGGGCTCAATCCGGGAGCACGCACGATCTCGGTGCCTCTCGCCGGACAAAGAGCAGCGGGCGTGGCTGCAGGCGCTGCCGGCCTCACCACGAGTGCCGATACGGTGGACGTGTGGAGAGTGCTGCGCACGATCTCGCCGCAGGACTCGGCAATGACCACCGAGCGCTGCCAGCAGTTGGTGGATTGGGTGCAGAGCGAAGAGGTTTTCTTTGCGCTGCGCCTGCCGATCTCGGCGACGACATACGTCACCGAGGCGCATCCCGTGTCGATCTATGTGAGGGATCCCTATTCCCACACGCTGCGGCTGGTGCGCACCGTTCCCTACCCGTCCACGACTATCGTGACCATGTCGCTCTCGCTGCGCGATGGGCCCCTCAACTTTGCCAACCAGGCGCTGCCGGCGGCCGAGGGAGAGGAGTGGGTGACGCTGGGCGTGTGGGACGAGTCGGCACAGTGCCCCGAAGGGCTCGACCTGGCCGCGGGCACGTGGGCGATCATTTCGGAACTGGTGCTCGACCTGAGCCACCAGCCGGACAACTGCGCCGGCTGCGTACTACCCGGCTACTTTTGTTACGAGGGCCAGCAACCGCCTCTCGCCCCCGCGATCTCGATGCCGGCGGGTGCGACGTCTTACCAGGGCTGGGGCATTACCTGCGTCGGGCCCGAAATCACCGACCTGGGAGACACGTCACCGTGGGTCATGAGCGGCGCGTCGACCCAGCTTGTCACACGCACCGAGGTGATCAGCCTGCCGCACTTTTTCTACGTGCCGGCGGCGCTCGGCAGCCTGCCGTTCAGCCTCAGCATGACGTCGACGCTGGACATC
>DATHUZ010000232.1:0-4279 GCA_035461725.1 Anaerolineae bacterium | reverse complement strand
TCCCGAGCAAGCTCGGGCCTCCGTGAGCCAGTCGGGGAGGCTGCTGCCCGGTCGAGACCTCCCGAGCAAGCTCGGGCCTCCGTGAGCCAGTCGGGGAGGCTGCTGCCCGGTAGATACCTCCCGAGCAAGCCCGGGCCTCCGTGAGCCAGTCGGGGAGGATTGTGCCCGGTCGATACCTCCCGAGCAAGCTCGGGCCTCCGTGAGCCAGTCGGGGAGGTAGCCTACGATTCTGCACCCCCTTGTCCTTGGGGTGCCGGAGATGAGCTTGACAACCGCGCCTTCGCCCTGTATAATGGTGCGTGGGAATCTGTAAGGTTCGTACAAAACGGGTCAGGAGTTATGCTACTATGACGCTTCGTACAGTGAGCAGCGAGCAGGCGCGCACCGAGTGGCGCACCCTGCTCGATCTGGCCAGCAAGGGCGACGTCGACATTGTCATCGAGCGACACGGAAAGGCAACCGCCGCCGTCATTAGCTACGAAACATACCGCGCACTCCAGCCCGCGCTGAACGAGATCCGCACCGGCATCTCGGCGCAACAGCGAGGGAGGCAGATGGCGACTGCGCTCGAGAAGCTGGCGGAGCTGCCCGCACGCGCCGGGATGGCCGATCCCACCACCTGGCAAGCTGAGCAGCGCGTTGACCGGCCCCTGCCCCATAGCGATAGCGCATGCTAGTCGATAGCAACATCATCATCTACGCTTCGCTACGCGAGCATGCCGACCTGCGCAAGTTCATCGCGGCCCACGCACCCGCCGTCTCGGCGGTGAGCTATGTCGAGGTGCTCGGCTACCACGCACTGACCGCCGAGGAAGAGGCGGGGTTCCGCCAGTTCTTTGCCGTCTCGACGCTGCTGCCTGTCGATCAAGATGTGCTCGATCAGGCCGTCGTGCTGCGGCGGCGTTACCGGATGTCGCTGGGCGACGCCCTGGTGGCAGCCACCGCGCTCGTCCACCACCTCGCCCTCGTGACCCACAATGTAGATGACTTTTGCCGGATCGAAGGCTTGACCGTCATCGATCCACTCAGGAGAGCGCCTTGACTCCCGAAACTAACCGTTTGGCCACCCTGAAGCGCTTTGCTCCCGTCATCCTGACCGTGGTCGCGGCCGGCGTCATCCTCCTCGTCCTCGCCCTCCTCTACGACTCGCTCACTCCAGATCCTGTCGAGGCCACCGCCACACCGGTGCGCACCACCACCGCCGTCGCCGCCGCCCCCTGGCCCGCCGCGCCCGCCACCTTTACGCCCGCGCCTTCCTCCACCCCCTTCCCCACCCGCCCGCCCATTCCCACCGCCACCCCGACCCCCACCCTGACACCCACCCCCACCCCCACGCTCCCCCCGGTCAACATCACCGACGTGCGCCAGATGCTGGAGCTGAACGTGATCGAGTTCGAGGCGTCGACGATCATCGAGCGGGAGCGCAGAGAGTGGTGGGGGCGCGACTGGGTGGTGCTGATGGCCGTCGGCACCGTGCGCATCGGCTTTGACCTGGGCCAGGTCGAGCCGTCCGATCTGCGCGTCGACGGCCCGCGCCTGACGCTGGTCCTGCCGCGCGCCACCGTCACGGCCGTCGAGCTGAGGCCCGACCGGTCGCGCATCTATGACAGCAGCCGCCGGTGGTTCTTTTCCGAGTATGAGGGGCTGGAAGTAGAAGCGATGGACGCGGCGCGCGTTGCGCTGCGCGAGGCGGGTGAAACCAACGAGGGACTGCTCGCGTCGGCCGAAAAGGTAGCCCAGGCCAGCCTGTCCGATTTCTTCGAGCAGCTTGGCTACCGAGAAGTGGAGGTCATCTTTGCAGGAGAGTAACGGTCCGTATCCGCCAGAGAGCGAGGTCCTATATGTGCCGGAGCGTGAGCACGAAGGCAGAACCTGCCTGAAGCAGGCCATCCTCATCACGTGGAATGCCCTGGCGGCCGTCGCCATCATCGTGGCGGCCTTTCTCGCCTTTCGTGCCATCTCGGGTGAGGCCGAGCCCACCCCCACGCCCACGCCGGTGCCCGGCCCCACCGTCGTGCCCGGCACGGTGCTCCTCGAGGCCGTGCGGCACGTGAACAAGCAGATTTTCGTCGAGCACTATAACGCCGTCGACGTCCACTATAACGAGGCGCCGAGCGAGTGGGCCGAGGCGATCGGCATCCGCCAGGAGTTTGTCGTCCTGGTGCGCGGCCGCGTGCCGGCGGGGTTCGACCTGCGCGAGATCGGCCCCGACAGCATCTGGGTCAGCCCCGACGGGCAGCGCGCCCAGCTCACACTCCCCGCACCGGTCATCCTGGAGGAGCAGGTGGCTATCGATTTTGACAACAGCTACGTGCTGGTGAACCGCGACCGCTGCCCCAGCTTTCTCTGCCGCGACAACATCGAGGCCTACCAGGACGAGATCCTGAACGAGGGCAAGACGTACCTGATCGAATACGCCCTGCAGAACGGCATCCTCGACCAGGCGGCGCGCGACGGGCAGGCGTACTATGAGCAGTTCCTGCGCGCCTACGGCTTTGAAGAGGTGCGCGTCTTGGTCACCGGCTACGATTGAGCATTCCTCCTGGCATCATCGGTCTGCGGTGGTGGCAAGGTCGCTGGTCGCTGACGCTCGCTACCTAAGAAACTGTCCGGATGCGAGGTGGGGATTGCTTCGCCCGCTTCGCTCGCTCGCAATGACAGGTTCTTGGGTGGTGAGGGACGCGGGCGCCGTGGGTTAGCTCGCAATGACACGACTGGCCAATCATCGGTCGCGCGCAACTTGACAAGCGCGCGGGAAGCGCCTACAATCGCTCCATCACAGGGAGAAAAGAATGGGCTACGAACTTTCGATACCCGCCCGGATCAACATCCTTGGCAACCCTTCCGACGCCTGCGAGGGCGATTTCGCCACCATTTCTGCGGCCGTCGACGTGCGCGCCGGCGCCCGGGTCGACGCCGCCAACGACCTGATCCTCGAGGCAGTGCAGCGCACCGACGGCACCTTGACCGTCCTCACCCGTCTCCAGTTCGGCCGCGACGAGCTGCCGCTGCCCTACGACGGTGAGCTCGACCTGGTCAAGGGGGCGGTCAACCGCCTGCACGCTTACAGCGCCGAGTTCCGCGTCAAGTTCTCCCAGCGCGGCGTGCATCTGACCACCTGGACCGACGTGCCGCGCCAGAGCGGCCTGGGTGGCTCGTCCCTCTTTGTGCTGCTCACGCTGGCCGGGCTGCGCAGCTACTACGACCTCAACCCGCAGGTGCACAACGACTATGTCCTGGCCGAGCTGACGCAGCGCGTCGAGGCCAAGGAGCTGGGCATTACCTGTGGCTATGCCGACCGCTACACCCCGCTCTTTGGCGGGCTGGCCTACATCGACTATCGCGGCAAGCTCCACCAGGGCCAGCTCCACGCCGAGCCCTATGCCACCTACGAGCGGCTCGACTCCTGGGTGCGTGACCTGCCCCTCGTCGCCATCTCCACCGGCATCGTCCGCGACTCGGGGGACGTGCACGGGCGCATGCGCCCGCGCTACATCGAAGAGTATGACGCGTGGGCCGAGCGCGGGGGCGCCCCGCCGCCGATGGTGCGCTTTATGCAGGGCGCGTGGGCCACGGCGTGGCAGGGCAAGATCGCACTGCTCGCCGGCGACCTCGAGACGTTTGGCAAGCTGATGAGCGAGAACCACCGCCTCGTCAACGACATGATGGCCTACTGCTGCTTCCAGGATGGCGCCGGCTGGGCCAACAACCTGCTCATCGACACCGCGCTCAGCGGCGGCGCGTTTGGCGCCAAGCTGACCGGTGCAGGGGGGGGCGGATCGGTGTTCGCCGTCACCCGCCCCGGGCACGAGGGCCAGCTCATGGAGCGCTGGCGGCAGACGGCGGCCGAAGCCGGCCTGGCGGGCGCGCGCATCTATCGCCCCCACGTCGCGGAGCGTGGGTTGACAGTCAAGGAGTTGTAACGTGCAGGGAGTCATCCTCGCCGCCGGCCACGGCTCGCGCCTCCAGCCGATCACGCTTACCCGCTCCAAGGCGATGGTGCCCATCCTGGGCAAGCCGATCGTCGAGCGCGTCATGGAGCATCTGCTCGCCAACGGCGTGCGCGATTTTATCCTGGTCGTCAGCCCCAACGACCGCCACATCACGCGCCACTTTCAACGTGAGACCGAGCTCGACGTCGAGGTGCGCTTTGCCTACCAGGCCGAGAGGCTGGGCATGGCCAACGCACTCGAATGCGCCGCGCCGCTCATCGACGACGACATCGTCCTGTCGGCGTGCGACAACCTGATCTCGCCGGCCCACGTCAGCAACATGCTCG
>DATHUZ010000231.1:0-6269 GCA_035461725.1 Anaerolineae bacterium | reverse complement strand
AGTGTAACAAAGAGCACGCATTTTGTCAACTCGGCGTGGGTGCTGCCTCCTGCGTGCCCACCGGCTCGGCAGCCAATGCCGCCTCGACGAGGGGGAGAACCCGGAAATAGTGGGCCGAGCCGGCAAGCCGGAGCTGGCCATTGATCGCAATCAGAGGGAAGGCGAAATCTCGCTCCTCGGCCAGGAGAAGCAGGTCGCCAAAGCGCTCCCGCGCTCCGTCGGCGGCCAGCTCGACGTACTCGACGCGAACGGCCTCGCCAAACCTCATCTGCAGGTAATACTGGGTAATGCGCGTGGTCTCCTCCGAAGACCTCGCGGGCCCTCAGCCGCCGGGACTGCACGTCTCCATGCGGCTATGTCCAAAAACGGTGACGGTCACACGCGGCTCAGTGTGCGTATCCATACGGTCTCCTATCTTTTTTCTCAATTCCACTGCCGGCGGCGGATCATGGCGCACGCATCATAGACCACGGCAATGCCATGCTCGTGGCAGTACTCGATCGCCTCTTGCGACTCGGCACCGGGCTGCATCCAGATCCGATCGAGGGCGAGCGCGTCCATCTGGCGCACGATCTGCTCGGTGACACGAGGGGGCACGACGACGTCGACGACCTCGGGGCGCTCGGGCAGGTCCGCCAGGGTGGGATACACCTGGATGCCGTCGAGGTCTGTCTCGTTTGGATTGACGGGATAGACGGTGTAGCCGGCCTCGCGTAGCGAGCAAAAGACGCGGTGGCCGAACTTTTCAGGGTCGCGGCTGACGCCGACGATTGCCCACACCCGGCGGTTGAGGAAATCAATGATCAACAGCTCTCTATCTATTGCGTCCACGCAAGCCTCCGCACTGCTTCGTATACCCCCCAGGGGTAAACCACTGATATTATAACATGCCCGGGGTGGCATGTCAAATTCTCCCGGTGCCTGGTGCGGGCAGAGCGTGGGGCAGAAATTGACAAAAGGAAAGGGTTGGGTATACTGGGGGCGCATCGGCAGCGTAGCCGGGCGCAGGCAGTGGTGACCATCGGCCGGTGCTCTCACACCGGCCTTTATGGTGCCTGCCGCCCGCCACGCGCCACCAGCATAGGAGGAGGTGAGATCGGTGACGGCAACGATTGGAGTTCGACGCGAGGACAAGAGCGAGTGGGAGCGGCGCGTGCCGGTGATACCCCAGGACGCCGCCGACCTGCAGCGCGCAGGGGTGCGCGTCATTGTCGAGAGTTCCGATACGCGTGCGTATCGCGACGACGAGTTTGCAGAGATGGGCATCTCGGTGCAGAGTGACCTGAAAGAGGCGCCCGTGATCCTCGGTATCAAAGAGATTCCCCCCAGGCTTTTCGACCCCGGCAAAACGTACATCTTTTTCGCGCACGTGATCAAGGGGCAGCCGTACAATATGCCGATGCTGCGGCGTTTGCTAGACCTCGGCTGCACGTTGATCGACTATGAGCGGGTGGTCGACGACAAAAACCGGCGGCTCATCTTTTTCGGCTGGCACGCCGGTGTGTCGGGCATGATCGATACCCTTTGGGCGTTGGGGCAGCGGCTGGCGTGGGAAGGGATCTCGAACCCCTTCGAGGCCGTGCGACAAACACACACGTACCACGACCTGGCAGAAGTGAACACGGCCCTGCGCGGCGTGGCCGATGCGATCCGCCGCGACGGGCTGCCCGGGGAGCTGGTGCCCCTCGTGTTCGGCTTTGCCGGCTATGGCAACGTGTCGCGCGGCGCGCAAGAGATGCTCGATCTGCTGCCCGTCGTCGAGATCGCGCCCGAAGAGCTGTCCGGGCTGGTGACAGACGCCCGGCATTCCCGGCACTGTGTGTACAAGGTCGTGTTCAAAGAAGAGCACATGGTCACGCCCAGGTCGGCGGAAGCAACCTTTGCCCTGCAAGATTACTACGATCATCCCGAAAAGTACGACGGGGTATTTGAAAAGTACCTCCCCTACCTGACGGTACTGGTGAACGCCATCTTTTGGACGCCGGACTATCCGCGCCTGGTGACGAAAGCAGGGCTCGAGCGGCTCTTCGCGGAAGCAGCGCGACCGCGCCTGCGGGTGATCGGCGACATTAGCTGTGACGTGGAAGGGGCGATCGAGGTGACGGTCAAGGCGACAGAGCCGGGCAATCCGATCTACGTCTACGACCCCGCCACGGGCCAGGTGCAAGATGGATCGACCGGTCCCGGCGTGGTGATCATGGCCGTCGAGATCCTGCCGGCAGAGCTGCCGCGCGAATCGTCGGCCTACTTTAGCGGCGTGCTCAAGCCCTTCCTGCCGGCGATCGCGCGCTGTGATTTCAGTGTGCCGTTTGAGGCAAGCGCGCTGCCACCCGAAATCAAGCGTGCCGTGATTGCCTATCGTGGCGAGCTCACGCCCGACTATCGCTACATCACCCGCTATCTCGACGCGGCCGACGATTGATGGAATATCCAATATCTCTTCCCAAAGGAGCAAGTGCACCATGAAAAAAGTACTCGTACTCGGCGCCGGGCTCGTCAGCCGGCCGCACGTCCGCTACCTGTTGGACGTGCCGGAATTTGAAGTGACGGTTGCCAGCCGCACGGTGAGCAAGGCCGAAGCCCTGGTCGAAGGTCACCCGCGCGGCAAGGCGATCGCGCTGAACGTACAAGACCAGGCGGCACTGGAAGAGCTGATCAGCACCCACGACCTGTCGGTCAGCATGCTGCCCTACGCCTACCACCCGGTGGTGGCGCGCCTGTGCGTCAAGCATGGCAAGCACATGGTGACCACGTCGTACGTGAAGGATCCAATGCGCCAGCTCGACGGCCCCGCCCGCGAGGCAGGCGTGATCCTGTTAAACGAGATCGGCGTCGATCCGGGCATTGACCACATGTCGGCGATGAAGGTGATCCACCACGTGGAGAAGAATGGCGGGCGCATCGCCAGCTTTGTCTCCTGGTGTGGTGGGGTGCCGGCGCCGGAAGCGAACGACAACCCCTTCGGCTACAAGTTCTCGTGGAGCCCCAAGGGGGTGCTGCTGGCCGGCCGCAACCCGGCGCAGTTTCAGAAGGACGGCGAGATCGTCGAGATCCCGGGCGAGGAGCTATTCCAGCACCATTGGCCGGTCCAGATCCCCGGCCTGGGCGAGTTCGAGGGGTATCCCAACCGCGACAGCCTGCCCTATCGTGAGGTGTACAACATCCAGCCGGCAGAGTGGATGTTCCGCGGCACGCTCCGTTATCCCGGCTGGTGCGAGACGCTGAGGCGCGTCTCGGCGATGGGGCTGCTGGAAGAGAGACCTCTCGACCCGAGGCCCGCGACGTATCAAGAGCTGATGGCGCAGGTGCTCGACGTGGATGCCGAAACAGAACTGCCCCGTTACCTGGCGGCCATGTGGGACATGGACGAGGATGCCAAGCCGATCACGGATCTGGCCTGGCTGGGACTCTTTTCGGACGAGCCGGTGCCGGCCGGCGCAGAGACCGTGGTCGATGCCGTCGCGGCACTGATGGAGCGTAAGATGGCCTACCGGCCCGGCGAGCGCGACATGCTGATCATGCAGCACGAGTTCATCGCCCAGTATCCCGACCGGCGCGAAGCGATCACGGCGACCATGATCGATTATGGCATTCCACACGGCGACACGTCGATGTCGCGGACGGTCGGCCTGCCCGCCGCCATCGCGGCGCGGATGATTCTGCAGGGCGAGATCGCCGGCATCAGCGGCGTGCACGTGCCGGTGATCCCCGAGATCTATGAGCCCGTGCTGGCCGAGCTCGAAACGCTTGGGATCGGGCTCGACGAGCGCGTCGAGAAGCTGGGGTAACGTGCCATGATGAACACCCAGGCGTACATCAACCTCGAAGACCGGTACAACGCGCACAACTACAAGCCGCTTGACGTGGTGCTCACCCGGGGCAACGGCGTGTGGGTGCAAGACGTCGAAGGCAAAACGTACATGGATTTTTTGGCCGCCTACTCGGCGGTCAACCAGGGTCATTGCCATCCCCGCCTGGTCAAGGTGATGGTCGAGCAGGCGGCACGGCTGGCGCTCACCAGCCGTGCCTTTCGCAACGACCAGCTCCCGCTCCTGGCCCAGGAGCTGTGCGAGCTGGCCGGTTACGAGATGATGCTGCCGATGAACACCGGCGCCGAGGCGGTCGAGACGGCGCTCAAGCTGGCACGCAGGTGGGGCTACGAGGTCAAGGGCGTCCGTGACGAGCAGGCGCACATACTCACCTGCTATGGCAACTTTCACGGGCGCACGATCACCATCGTCACCTTTTCCTCCGAAGAGGCGTACCGCGAGGGGTTTGGCCCGTTCACGCCTGGGTTCGAGCTGATCCCGTACGGCGACGCCGCGGCGCTCGAAGCGGCGATCACGCGCGATACCGTCGCCTTCCTGGTCGAGCCGATCCAGGGTGAGGGCGGCGTCGTCGTCCCGCCCGAGGGGTACCTGCGCCAGGTGCGGGACATCTGCGACCGGCACAACATCCTGCTGATCACCGACGAGATCCAGAGTGGGCTGGGGCGCACGGGCAAGCTCTTTGCCGCCGAGCACGAAGGGGTGCGTGCCGACATGGTGACGATCGGCAAGGCGATGTCGGGCGGCATGTATCCCGTGTCGGCCGTGCTGGCCGACAGGCCGGTGATGGGCCTGCTGCAGCCTGGCGAGCACGGCTCCACGTACGGTGGCAATCCACTCGCCTGCGCGGTAGCCCGCGAAGCACTCAGGGTGCTGGTGGACGAAGGCATGATCGAGCGCGCGGCAGAGCTGGGTGAATACCTGATGGCGCGCCTGAAAGAGATCGACACCCCACACGTGCAAGAGATCCGTGGCAAGGGGTTGTGGATAGGCATCGTCCTGAACGCGGAAGCGGGTGGTGCACGTCGCTTTTGCGAGGCACTGATGGAGCGCGGCATGCTGGCCAAAGAGACGCACTGGAACGTCATCCGCCTGGCACCGCCGCTGGTCATCACCCGGGCCGAGATCGACTGGGCGCTGGAGCGCCTGGCCGCCGTACTGAATATGCCATAACGAATTTTCAGAAAATCTGGCAATTCGGCCTGTTGCGTGGAACCTTTTGGAGCCCTGGGCCGTCTATAGATTTGGCACCACTCCGAATGGTGCTTTCTCCTTTCTCCCTGGGGCCGGGGAGGGGTTGATCCCCTCCCCGGCCGCTCCTTTTCTCCGGCCGCCCCCCTCTCCCCCCGGGAGAGGGGCTGGGGGTGAGGGCGTCCCCCCTCTCCCGGAGGGAGAGGGGCTGGGGGTGAGGGCTCCGCCCCGGCCGGCACACACTCTTGTCAAAATGGGCAGAACGTGGTATCATGCACGGCAATAATCGAAGAGTGGACCTGGGATAACCGTTTATGAAGCTCGAGGGACCTCGAGTCACCATTCGACGCATGGTTGCCGACGACGTGGACGCCATGATGGCATGGCGCCCCTTCGTTGACCCCCTGTACCAACCGTTTGACTTTCCGCGCACCAGCCGGTCGGACCAGTTGCGCTGGTTCGAGTGGCGAAGCCAGGACCCGGCACGCCGCCTCTACACGGTGCTGGACGAGCACGGGCAGGTGATCGGCAGCCTGACTCTGCGCGAGATCGACGGCCGCCGCTCGGCGCGCCTGGGCATCACGATCGGGGCCGATTATGTCAGCCAGGGCTACGGCACCGAGGCGATGAGTCTCTTCTTTGACCACTACTTTGACGCGATGGGCTTTCGGGAGATCGTCCTCGACGTGGCGGCCACCAACGTGCGCGCCGTGCGCGCGTATCGCTCGCTCGGGTTTCACCAGACCTCCCGCCACTACCGGGCCGCGAGCCAGTCGAGCTACCACGTCGTGCGCACCGATCCACGCTACCAGCACCTGCGCCACCTTTTCCGGCGGCGCGGCACCGGCTACGAGGTGATGTTCTACGACATGGCGTTGAGCCGTGAGGAGTGGCTGGTAGTTCGGGAAAGAGTATTACACAGAGATACGCAGAGATAAGCAATCGCTGGGCCGGTTTCCGACCGCGCCCCCCGGCCGCGGGTTAGCTGTGCTCTCTCTTATCTCCGTGCATCTCCGTGCACCTCTGTGTATCTCTGTGTAACCTCGACTCCCGCCTCCTCAAGCTGATCCTCCCCCGCTCCAGGTCGACGTTGATCACGGTCACGTCCACCACATCGCCGACGCTGACCACGTCGAACGGGTTGCGCACGTAGCGATCGGCCATCCTGGACACGTGGACCAGGCCATCCTGCTTGACGCCGATATCCACGAACGCCCCAAAGTCGACCACGTTGCGCACAGTGCCCTTCAG